>JANNOC010000232.1:0-1688 GCA_031398865.1 Gemmatimonadota bacterium
GAGCCTGCACCGCCGTCGAGCACGCCCTGCTTGGCGAGGTCGGGCCTAGCATCGTAAAGCGCGTTGCGGTAGGCCTCGAAATCGCGGTCGAAGATCGCCCTCAGGCCCGGGTAGGTGGTAACGCTGAAGCTCATGCCGATATAGCCGCCGGCGGCTACGTCAAGCGCATAACCGGGCGCGAGCATGAAGCCTCCCGTGTTGACCTCGCTGTCGAGACTGGCCCAGCCGACATCGGCGCGCTGGCCGTCGGGCGCGCCGCGCACATTGGAGTTGAAGGTCAGGTACGGCAGGCCGAAGACCCTGGCGTTGTCGCCCAGTTCGGGCGCGCCGAAGGCGAAATGCACGTAAGGCGTGTCGACGTTGGTCAAGCTCTGCAGCGAGATGCCGTACAGACCCGCAGTCCCGGCTGGCAGCACACGCGGGCCACCGAGGCCGATGGTTACATCGATCGGTAGCGCCCGCTCTACGAGATAGCGGTAGGGCACGATTGCCGCGGCGCCATCGGGATTGATGACCTTCACGTCGTAGAGCGCGCGGTCACGCCCCGTGAAGTCGAAGGTCGCGATGATCCGAGTCGCATCGATGACACGATAGTTGGCCGGCTCGATCTCCTCGATCCCCGGGCGCACCAGCTTCACGATCGCATCGCTCTGGAAGCGCGCGCCCGTGATCGTCATCGTCACCCACTTGCTGTCTCCGCCTTGGTCCGGCGTCACGTTGGTAATGCTGAAAGGCAGCGTGCGTGCGAGGAGCGTGATCGGCGCGTTCTGCACCGGTCCGGACTGACCGCGGATCATCACGTAATAGGTGCCCGCTCGCGTCGAGGGGATGGTTGCAACCTGATTGGCTTGCAGCGGATTCTGGTACACCGCATCGAAAATGAATCCGTCCGGCACCTCCCCATAGCGCAGGAAGATCTCGTTCGAGGCCGCCGCTTCGGGTGTCGTCAGGCTCACTTGCAGCGTTTCGTTCTGCTCGACCACGATCTTGAAGAGCCGCACTTGGCCCGGCGAGAGCGTGGACTGCAACGGCGCACCGAGGTGCAGAAGGGCAACACTGACGTTGATGGGATCGGGCGAGGCGGTGACGTTGTTGTCCTCGTCATCACCCTCGGGCACCTCGTTGAAGATGTCGGTGCGCACCAGCAAGCGATATTGCCCCTCCTTCACCGGGGGCAGCATCGCGCTTAGCTCGGCCGTGTAGGTCTGCCCGACCCCGAGCCCGCCGTTGTGCGCCACTTTGCCGATCAACCGGTCACCGATATCCCAGGTGCTGTCGGCCGAGAGATAGACCGCATCCGCCCAGGACCCCTCTGAGGGCAAGTCGGCGGTATTGGATACGGTGAAGCCGACCGTGACCGACTCGCCCGAGGTGAGCGTTCCGGCCACATCGATGTCGGTCACCTCCAGATCGGACGGCGGCGGGGATTCGATCAATAGGGGCTGCGCGGAGGGCGTCGAGTTGTTCGTCTCCGAGCCGCCCTCGTATACCGCACCGCGCACAGCCGAGGGGCGCGCCGGGTCTGTCACGACGAATACGTAATAGTCCCCGACGATATCGCGCGGCAAACGGATGGTGCGGCTCACTTGATACGCACCGCCCGCGGCGAGCGCACCGGTGTGCACCACCTGCTCCAGGAACCGATCCGCATTCAAATCGAGGAAGGGGTCGGCGGAAAGATAGATCAG
>JANNOC010000246.1:0-1895 GCA_031398865.1 Gemmatimonadota bacterium
CTCGCGGCGCTCGAGGCGCGACGTGGCATCGAGATTCGCCGTGGGATGACTCTCGCGGGACCGCATCGGGACGACCTCGAGCTGCAGCTTCGGGATCGCGAGCTGCGCACGTTCGGCTCGGCCGGTCAGCAGCGGACGGCCGCGATCGCCTTACGACTCCTGGAGACAGCAACGTTGCGCGAACGAACCGGCGCTGAGCCGCTGCTCATGCTGGACGATCCGTTCGCGGAGCTGGACGCGCGACGCGCGCATCGCATCCTCGCCCTGCTCTCCGACCATCGCCACGGCCAGACGATTCTGGCCGTGCCACGAGCCGCCGACATTCCCGGCGAGCTCACGCGGTTGGAGCGCTGGCACATGCATGACGGCGTCGTCGCCGATTGACGCGCGGCATGAGCGAACCGCGCGACAAGCCTCCCTCGCACATCGGTGACGTGCTCGCGAATGTGCTCGAGCGGGCCGGGATCGCCGAGCGCGTCGAGCAGGCGACGATTGTCCCTGAATGGCCCGCGCTCGTGGGGCCACAAATCGCCGCCGTCACGCACCCGCTTTCCATCACGCGCGAGGGGACGTTATTCGTCGCCGTGACGACCAACGCATGGATGAACGAGCTGTCGTTGTTGGAACCGGAGTTGCTGCGCACGTTGAACGCGCGGCCGAGCGCGTCGTCGGTGCGGCGGATCCATTGGCTGCTGCGACGCTAAACTGTTCTGAGCCAAGGCGTTGTCGGTAGGCTGTATGGTTGCTTTTCCGCGCGTACCCGGTTATTTTTCCACGATCTCCCGGTCGGGTGATTCGGCTTTGTTTCGGGTCTCTGGTTCAGCCCATCTTCCAGGTAGCACATGGCCAAGAATGACGACGGCTCGCCGGCGCGCTATGACGCGGGGCAAATTCAGGTTCTCAAGGGGCTGGAAGCCGTCCGCAAACGTCCGGGCATGTACATCGGTTCGACGTCCGAGCGGGGACTGCACCATCTGGTCTATGAGGTCGTCGACAATTCCATAGACGAAGCGATGGGTGGCTACGCGGACCGCATCGACGTGACCATACACGGGGACAACTCCGTCACGGTCGTCGACAATGGACGCGGGATTCCGGTGGACATCCATCCCGTCGAGAAGATACCGGGCGTGGAGCTCGCGATGACGGTGCTGCACGCCGGCGGAAAGTTCGACAAGAGCAGCTATAAGGTGTCGGGTGGTCTGCACGGCGTGGGCGTCTCCGTCGTGAACGCGCTGTCCGAGAATCTCAAGGTCTGGATCAAGCGCGATGGCAAGGAGCACTACATGGACTTCGCGCGCGGGGACACGCAGACGAAGCTCAAAGTGCTGGGCAAGTCGCCGGACACGGGCACCAAGGTGTGGTTCAAGCCGGACCCGACCATTTTTACCGATCTGATCTACAAGTACGACACCCTCGCCGCGCGGTTGCGTGAGCTGTCGTTCTTGAACAAGGGCGTGACGATTACGCTGAAGGACGAGCGCGAAGGGTATGAGAAAGCAGAGACGTTCCTCGCGAAGGGCGGCCTGCGGGAGATGGTGCAGTTTCTCAACGGGCAGAAGAAGGCGCTGCACCCCGAGGTCATCTACATCGAGACCGACCGGGACGACATCGGCATCGAGCTGGCGCTGCAGTACAACGACGGCTACAACGAAAACGTTTTCTCCTTCGTCAACAACATCAACACGCACGAAGGCGGTACCCATCTCACCGGCCTCAAGTCCGCGCTGACGCGCGTCATCAATCTGTACGCGCAGAAGGGGAATTTTCTCAAGAAGGACAACTTTTCGTTGTCCGGCGACGACGTGCGCGAAGGGCTGACGGCGGTGTTGTCGATCAAGGTGCGGGAGCCGCAGTTCGAGGGGCAGACGAAGACCAAGCTCGGAAACTCCGAG
>JANNOC010000253.1:0-2090 GCA_031398865.1 Gemmatimonadota bacterium
CACAGAGGATCTGAGTGACGTCCTCGGGCGAATGGTGTCGGAGGTCGAGCGCGTCAAGCCGGGAATCGTGATCGTGGACTCGTTTCGGACCATCGTATCGCGTCCACAGGAGGCGATGACCACGTTGGCGATGCGGCTCGAGCTTTTCGTTCAACGCCTGGCTCTCCACCTGACGTCCTGGGAGGTGACCTCTTTCCTCCTGGGCGAGTACACCGATCAGGAGCACCGCAACCCGGTCTTCACGGTTGCCGATGGGGTGTACCTAATGTCGCAGGTCACCGATCGCAACTCGGTCGTCCGCAAGCTGCAGGTAATGAAGACGCGAGGTCGAGCACCGATGCCTGGCCTGCACACGTTTCGTATCACCGACAACGGCGTCCAGATATTCCCGCGAATCCCGGAGCAGCAGTCCGCGCGGCGGCCACAGTCCATGAGACGACTCGCGACCGGAGTGCCCGGGCTCGACGAGATGATGGGAGGTGGCATTCCGGAGGGCGATGCCGTAATGGTGGCCGGCCCGGCCGGCAGTGGAAAGACGACGTTCGCGACGCAGTTCATCGCCGAAGGACTGCGACAGGGCGAAGCGGTGGTTGTCGCCGTCTTCGAAGAATATCCTGAAGAATACCTGGCGCGCGCAAAGGCGCGAAACCAGCACCTCGACGAGATGATTCGCGGGGGTAAGCTGAAAGTGATCTACCTGCGCCCCCTCGACCTGTCGGTCGACGAAGCGCTCGCGGAAATCCTCGAGGCGGTGCAGGAGATCGAAGCGACGCGCATGGTGATCGACTCGCTCTCCGGTTTCGAGGTCGCGCTCGCGCCAAACTTCCGCGAGGACTTCCGCGAATCTCTCTACCGGCTGATCGGGGCGCTCACCGCAACCGGAGTCACGGTGTTCATGACCTCCGAGGTCGTCGGCAACTATCTCGAGGTTGCCGTCTCGTCCGAGAAAGTGTCCTTCATTACCGATGACATCATCGTTCAGCGATTCGTCGAGATCTCCGGGGAGCTCCGCAAGGTGCTTTCGGTGCTCAAGATGCGTGGAAGCGAACACAGCACCGACTTTCGGCTGTACCAGGTGTCCGCGAAGGGCGCGGTCGTCGGCGGCTCGCTCCGGGACTTCCGCGGCATCAGCAGCGGGATCCCCGATCCGCAGGTGTGGCCGGCCCGCGCTGACTCCACCGGCCTCACCGGTGGGGAGGCGATCGTGCTGGACGTGCTTATTCGACTGCGCAACGCGACGCCTGTGCTCCTGGCGGCGCGCACTGGGATGCCGACAGAGAAGCTGGCGCCGATGATCGAGCGTCTCGTGGCGCTTGGGTACGCGATTGCCGACACGGAGAACGCCGGCATTGTCTACCGCGCGCTGGCGCAGCCCGGTGGATAGTGACGGCCTGGATGGCGTCCGGAACCCGCGCGGCGATCGAGCGCGTGCCTAACGGCGATTTTGCGCTCGAGGCCTCGTTCCAGCGGCACATGGAACGGCTCTCCGAGGCGTTCGCGCTGACGCGTGGCACGACGCATACCCTCGTCTACGCGAACGCTGCCTTCCGCCGACTCAGCGGTGCGGCGGACGCAAGCATCGGGCGTTCCATAACGGACGCATTCACCGGACGAGACACGGCCCGATTGACCGAGGCGCTCGATCGGGTGATCCGCACCGGTGTCGCAGTGCGGGATCAGCGCATCGAGCCTCTGCACGACGGAACGCCGACGTGGTTCTGTACGGTGTGGCCAGAGTTGGATCAGGAAGGGAGGCCCGAGCACCTCCTCATCGAAGTTCGCGAGACGGCCTCCGCCGAGCTGACATCCGCATTGCTGCGGGAAGTCGGCGAGCGAATGCTCTTGGGGGCCTTGCGTGAGCACGATGCGGCGGACAGCGCGGAAGCATCGAGCCGCCGTGCGACGTACCTCGCCGCCGAAGGTCGTCGGCTCGCCGAATCGCTGGACGAGGACGCCACCCTGAACGCCGTCTCGAGACTGACGCTCCCGCGGCTGGGCGCCTGGTGCATCGTGGACATTATCAGAGGCGACGGCACGATGCGTCGCCTGGCGATCATTCACCCGGACCCGGCGAAACAAGCGCTCCTTCG
>JANNOC010000314.1:0-2483 GCA_031398865.1 Gemmatimonadota bacterium
GAGTTGAGCGGCAGGCGAACATATTAAATGCAGCGGCGAAGCCGCTGCTTCCAAAAATCAACTGTCCGCTTCAACTCACGTTAGGAAGCCCGCGCGATGAGGCCAGCGGGTTGGCCGTCGCCGGGATCCGATTAGCCCTTCGGTCGGCGAACCGTGAAGGCCCGAAAGTGCAACGTCGCAAGCTTCGGAGCAACCTCTCGCGCCTCGGCGAGCAGGTTGTCGGTCGAACGATCCCCGAGCTCGGTCCGCAACGAGACCTCATGCTGCTCCCAGAGACGGTAGAGCCGCAGCCAAAAACTGGGAACGTCTGGACGCGGCTCGTCATGATCGAGCTCGAGGCCGGCGCCAGCGACACAGTCCGGCCACGCACCCGTGCCACTGGGACCTGGCGGCTGATCCTCGGCCGGCTTGACGGCCGTGAACACGGCGCGAGCCCCGGGCCGAAGCACCCGCCGGAGCTCCCGCAACGCCGCGTCGCGGTCCGGAGCAAAGAGCAACGCATCAACGCTCACAACGCCGTCGACCGAGGCATCCGGAAGCCCCGTCGCGTCGAACGATGCGACGCGAAACTGGGCGGGCGTTGTAAGCGCGAAACGCTCGGCGGTGCTTATTGCGAGGGCGATGCCCTTCGGTGAGAAGTCGAGCCCGACGAGTCGGGCCCTGGTCTCGCGGGCCAGCCAAAGGCCGGGGCCACCGCGTCCACACCCGAGATCGACGAGAAGGTCGCCCGGGCGCAGCGCGAGCATCTCAAGGATATGGGCTAGCAGGGACCGGGTGCAGCTGCTGGAAGGATCGACGTCCACCGGATAGTCGTCTCCCATCGCCCGCTGCCACAGGTCGGCGTGTAGAGGGTGGCTGGCCGCCTCGTGGAGCAGGTCGAACTCCCCGGGAGCGGGAGGTATCGGGGTACGGGAAGTGTGCGGCTTCACGTCGACGCTCATCAGACCGAGGGGCCAAAACCCGGAAGTGGCCGTTGCAGTCTCTTTGGGGCTTCCTAGTAATAGGCCGACCTTGCGAGGCCCACAGCATAGCGCCAAACCAGCCCCGGCGAAGACTGTCTGCAACTTTATTTGGTCATAGGCACTTATTGGAGGACGCGGGCTCCCGTGAAACCTGATTAGGCCGACCCGCATAAACCACCAGGGTCGCCGCACATCGCGGTTGGGCGCCATAGGTCCTGCCTTGTCGCCAAGTGTTTACCCACTGCCTCAGGTCAACGTAACTCATTCGGCCAACTCGCCTTCTGGACTCGGAGAGACTCCAGCATGTCCCTCGGAAATGTCACTCGAGCTCGATGGGCTTAAAATCTCGGAATTTACTGAGGAAAGACCACGAGATCTGATGAATGGGCTGCGAATCGAGATTCCCAAAGCAATTGCGACAATCTCAGAGCGGAAGTGATTGAAATGGTTGGCGTTCTGCCGTACTGCGACCCGGGGTGTGAGTTGGCTGGGAGGCAGGGAGTCTCAGGCCGCGCTTTCAGAAACCCCAATGAAGATAGGCTTTTTCAGCAGAACTCGCGCAACAGCAGCGATTTAGCGTTTTCTGATTCTTTCGTCGGTTATCGTCTCTTCGCTTCTGTTTTCTTGTTTTTCCAGCGCGATGACACTCGCAATGACACTCGACGAAATACGCTCCGAAGGCATCCTCGGTGATTTGCTTCGAATCGTGATCCGGAGGATTCCGCCGAAGAACACGACCCCGTCGCAGATGGTCGATGACTCTTCGCCACGTACTGATGGCTGCTTCGTTCTGCTGCCGCGCCAGCGTCCGCACCTGATATCACCTGGCGCGGGGCTTCCCTCTCGCGCTGGAGCGAGTTCGGCGGGCCGGCCTCACTGGCAATTCGTCTCCTGGAACGGGCGCGTTCCCGGCACCAGCTCGCTCCAGGATGCGCCGCGCCTTTGTCACGTTTCCCCGCGCGGCGCGCTCGGCAAAGTATTCCTCAGCTCGCAGTACAGAGAGCTTCTCGGCAATCGCAACATTGATCAATTGGTTGACGGCGATGCCCTCGGCCTTGGCCACCTTCTTCGCCTCCTCCATCAGCGACGGCTGGAGCCTCAACGCGAAATTGCTCTTGTTCATAACGATGTCCTCATTCGTTCGATGGCCCGTCCGGGCGAGCTGATCTCAACCGCGAACGTGGCAGCTGCCGATTCGAAGTCGCGTTGATTGAATGTCACGAGCACGTCGGCGCGGCCGTTCACGGCGGTCTCGAGCACCATGTCGTCTTCCGCGTCTGGCAGAACCGGCCGCCACAAATATGCCAGGCGAACCGGTTCCGCGATGACGGCGACCGCATCCAAGATTGCCAGGACGTCATCGGCTGACAAACGGGAGGCCTCCAGATGTTCCGCCCTGGTCAACACGGACTCGTACTCGATCATCAACGGGACCGACACGAGAAGCTGATACTGCCGTTCCAACCCACCAACCAGCAGCACGCGTGACGCGCCGCGGTCGCTGCGAATCGCGGCGACCAG
>JANNOC010000366.1:0-8316 GCA_031398865.1 Gemmatimonadota bacterium
GCTGCCCGCTCTCGGAGCGGCGGTGGCGCTCGGCCTGGCGGGCTTCTACGTGGCGCGCGTGCTGATGCAACGCACACCGCTGGTGCCACCGGCGGGCGGCGCACCGCCAATTCCACGGCCCTTGGCGGGACGCGGCGGCCGCGGCGGGTAATGCGCCGCGGCCGCTCGCGTGTCGCGCTCGCCGTGCTCGTGGCCTCGTGCGCGATCGCTCGTGCCGGCAGCGCACAGGACGTTGCATGCGATCGCGGCGACATCGAGGTGGCGACGTTGTCCTTCCAGGGCAATCGCGCCTTCTCCGATGCCGTGCTGTCGCGCGCCATCGCGACCACCGCATCGAGCCGCGGGTACCGCTGGTCGGGTTTTCTCGGCACCAAGCGCTGTCTCGACCGGACGGAGATTCCGCGGGACCGGTTGCGGCTGATCATCTTCTATCGCAATCACGGCTTTCCGCGCGTGTCGGTGGACACTCTGCTGCGGCAGCGCGGATTGGGCGAGCTCGAGGTGCTCTTCCGCATCGACGAAGGCAAGCCACTGCGCCTGGAGTCGTTCGTCGTCACCGGCTTGTCGGGCGTCGCCGACAGTGCGCGCGTCATGCGCAACCTGCCCCTGCGTGTCGGCGCGCGATTCGAACGACCCGCACTGGAGGCCGCGCGCGACACGATCGCCCGCCGGCTGCGAAACAGCGGGTACCCGAACGCCGACGTGCTGCGGAACTTCGAGACCGATACCCAGCGGCTGACGGCGACAGTGCAGCTCGACGTCGCCCCGGGCAAACTTGCGCGCATCGGTGCCGTGCGCGTGCAGGTCACACCGCTCGGCGGGTCGCCGCGTGAAATCGAGCCGCGCGTCGTTCGCAGCATGTTGGGACTTCGCACCGGCGCGCTGTATCGCGAGCGCGACCTGGTGAACGCGCAGCGCAACCTGTACCAGACCGACGCGTTCCCCTACGTGAAGCTGTCGCTGGACAGTACGCGGGCAGCCACCGACTCGGTCATCGATCTCCTCGTGGAGGTGACCGAGGGGCGCATGCACCTCGCGCGCGTCGGTGCCGGTTATGGAACGCTCGATTGTCTGCGCGCCGTGGGCGAGTACACCGATCGTAATGCACTCGAGTGGCTTGCCTTTCCCTCGGGCATCCGGCGCTTCGAGGTGACGGGGCGTCTCTCCAAGATCGGAATCGGTGATCCGCTCGACGGTGCGCGGGATCTCTGTCCGCAGATCAAGAGCGACCCGTACAGCGCCAAGCTGAATTACTTCGGGAGCGTGACGCTCCGGCAGCCGGTCATCTTCGGCCTGCGCACCATTCCGACGCTGACGGTCTACCGCGAGCGACGCTCCGAGTACAAGGCGTATCTGCGCACCACGGCGATCGGCGGCCTCACATCCATCGCCTATCAGCGCAACCCGCGCACTCCGGTGACGCTGGCCTACCAGCTGGAGTACGGCCGCACCGATGCGACGGCGGCGCTCTTCTGTGCCGTCTTCAACATCTGTGAGCTCACGGCGCGCGAGAATCTGCAGCGGACCCAGCGACAGGCGGTGGCAAGCGTGTCCGTCGTGCGCGACCGCACCAACCAGCCGCTCAACCCCATGCGCGGCTCGCTGCTGCGCTTCGACGCGCGGCATGCCTCCGAGCTGATCTATTCGAATCCCGACGCGGAGTTCAACCAGCTGACGGGCGACGCGCGCTGGTTCCGGCAGATCGGCAGTGGCGTGGTGCTCGCGGGCCGGGTGCGCGCCGGCGGCGTTTTCGGGGGGCGACTCTCGCTGCGCGAGACGGGCGAGTTCATTCCGCCACAGGAGCGTCTTTACGCCGGGGGAGAAACCACGGTCCGCGGCTTCCGGCAGAACGAACTCGGCCCGATCATCTACCTTGCCCGCGACACTATCAGCAAGGACACGGTGCTCGCGAGCGGGGAGACCGTGCAACTGATCCGCGCGGACTCGAACGCGGTGCAGCGCGCCATCCCGGCGGGAGGGAACTCCGTGATCGTCGGCAACGTCGAATTGCGGCTGCGCTCGCCCTTCTTTTCCGAGTTGTTGCAGTTCACGCTCTTCACGGATGTCGGCGAAGTGTGGAATCGGGGCGCGGACGACCTGAATCTCAATTTCCAGCAGCTGAAGTGGACCCCGGGCGTCGGCTTTCGCGTCTTCTCGCCGGTCGGAGCAATTCGGGTGGATGTCGGGTATAATCCCTACCAGCGTCAGAGCGGGCCGGCGTATTTCGACCAGCCGCTTGCCGAGGGGGGCAATCTGTACTGCGCGAGTCCCACGAACACGCTGGCGGTGCGGAACGGAGTGCAGGATGAAGGCACCTGTCCGGGTACCTTCAAGCCCCCACCGCGCGACCGCTTTATTCAACGCATCAACCTCAACTTCTCCATCGGACAGGCGTTCTAGCCCATTGCTGTCACGTCGCCGTCTCGTCGTCATCACCAGTGCTGTGGCACTGCTCGTCATGGGTCTGGTGATCTCGTTCGCGTTCGTGCTCGCGACACAAACGAGCTACGGACGCGGGCAGTTGCGGCGTCTGGTCATGTCGCAGTTGCGCGGAGCGGTGAAGGGGACGATTCACGTCGGCGAGATCCGCGGCGGACTGCTCACCGGGCTCACGATCGATTCGCTCGAGATCCGCGACGACGAAGATTCGCTGTTCGTGAGCACCGGGCGCATCTCCGTCGCCTACGACCCGCGCGACATCTTCGACCGGCGCATTCTCCTGCGTCACGTCGAGGTCGAGCACCCGGTCGTGTACCTCAGGCAGCACGAGAACGGCGACTGGAACTGGCGGCGCATTTTCCCGAAGGGCGCCCGCAAGCGGGCCAGCCCACAGCGCGGCTTCGGCGACTACATCGTGATGGACTCGGCCACCGTTCGCGATGCCGCGCTGCTGCTCACGCTGCCGTGGCATCCGCCGGATTCGTTGCGGGGCGCGCGGCGCGATAGCGCGGTCGCGCACAATCTCGCCACGCCGAATCGCGAGATCCGCCGGACGCGCGAAGGCTTGGCGCGCACGTACCGCTGGACCAGCGTGCAGGCGGCGTCGTCGCAGATCCGGCTCGCGGATCCCGAACGAGCCGGAAAGTTTTTCGTCGTGAGCCGACTCGATTTCGAAGAATCCGATCCGCCCATGTCCGTGCGCAACGCGAGCGGCACGATCCGCAACCTGCAGGACTCGGTGTGGTTGGACCTCTCGCATTTCGATTTGCCTGGCTCGACGGGAAGCGCGAAAGGCAAGGTGGTGTGGGGGAGCGATCTCCCGATCCGGTATGACGTCCACGTCATCGGCGATTCGGTCTCGCTGCGTGACGTGGCCTGGGTGTACCCGACACTTCCGCGGAGTGGCGGCGGCACGCTGGAGCTGACGATTCGCAGTGCACGCAATCCGCGCATCATCGACTACGCGGTCCGCAAGATGGACATCCGGACCACGCATTCGCGGCTGCTCGGCGACATGACGTTCGGCGTGGGGGCCGCGGTGCTCAGCGTCAAGGACGTCGCGGTGCAGGCGGTGCCGGTGGATTTCCGTCTTCTGGAAACGCTGAACGGCGCGCCTTTTCCGTATCCGTGGGCCGGCCAGTTTACGGGGACCGTGCGTGCGCGAGGCGGGCCGGTGAATCGCTTCGTTGTGGACGACGCGCGCTTCACGTTCCGCGATGCGAATGTGCGCGACGCGGTAACGCGGGGTTCGGCGCGCGGCCAACTCGACATTCTGTATCCCGCGCTCACGGTGTTTCGCGGCTTTGACGTGGAGGTGGAGCAGCTGGACCTGCGCACGCTCCAGTTTCTCAATCCCAGTTTTCCGCGGGTGAACGGCTTCATCGCCGGCACGGCGCGTCTGGACTCGAGCTGGCTGGACGTGCGGTTCAGCGAGGCCGATCTCACGCATCGCGACGGACCCGCGGAGCCAACCCGGGTGACAGGGAATGGACGGGCGACGTGGGGCGAGACGTTCGTCACCTGGGATCTGGCGCTGCAGGCGGAGCCGCTGTCGTTCACGACGCTGGCACGCTCGTATCCGGCGCTGCGCCTGCGCGGTCCGTACGCCGGCCCCATGCGTATTCGCGGAACCGTTGAGCGTCTGGATCTCGCGGTGGATCTCGCGGGCGCCGCGGGACGCTTCGGCGTGGACGGCGAGTTCGACTTGTACGCGCCGGGGTTCGCGGCACGCGGACGCGGCAGCGTGACGCACCTCGACGTGCGGTCGCTGCTGGCGAATGCAAAACTTCCGCGCACCGACCTCACCGCCGAGGTACAGGGCGACCTCGCCGGCGATTCCCTGTCGACAATTACCGGTGCGCTCGCGCTCGACGTGGATCGCTCCGTTGTGGACGGCGTGCTGATCCGTCCGTCGCGCGCGCGCCTTGCGCTGGGGGACGGCGTGCTGCGCGTCAACGAGTTGTCGCTGGAAACCACGGCCGGCTACCTCGTTGCCTCCGGCGGGATCGGCCTCACCGCTGAGCGTCGCGACTCATTGGCCTACAGCGTCACGATTGATTCGCTGGGTGGGCTGCGCCGGTATCTCCTGCCGTCCGGACCGCCTCAGGGCGCAGTCACAGCCGCCGACTCGCTCGGCGGATCCATCATGCTGCGTGGCAGCGTGACCGGGTCGCTCGATGCGTTGCGCGTGGCAGGCGACGTGGACGCCCATGACCTGTGGGTGGCCGGAAGCCGAGCGCGCCTTGGCACGGCCGCGTTCGACATTCGCGACTTTCTCGCCGCGCCTAACGGCGAGGCGCGGTTTTCGCTCGATACGCTGACCGTCTCGGGCGTTCGGCTGCGGCACGTGGGGGGTACGCTGACCATTGTGGACGCGTCCCGGTCGCGCGTGTCGATGTCGGCGACCAGCGCGAACGGTCCGACGCTCGCCGTCGCGGGAGACGTGCTGCGCGCCGGCGACTCGACCGAGGTGGCGCTCGACAGTCTCGATCTCGTCGCTGGGCAGAGTCACTGGCGTCTCGCACGGCGCGCGCGCATCGTGGCCGGCCCCAGCGGTATCCTCGCGGATACCGTGGTGCTTCGAGGCGACGATGCGGGAGTACTCTGGGCCGGAGGCGCGTTGCCGCAGACGCAGCCGCTGCGCTTCACCATGGCCGCGGACAGCGTACCACTGGAGGACATCGGACTGCTGGCGCAAAGCGCGGAGCCGTTTCGCGGGCGGGCGATGGCGCGCGTGGATTTCACCGGGACGCGCGACGCTCCCGTGATGGTCATGCGCGCGGCACTGCGCGACGCGCGGATCGGTGACTTGCGGTTGGAGCGCGTGAATGGCGAGGGCCGCTACGCGAACCGTCGGTTCACCGGCGACGTGAATCTCTTCCTCGACGGTGCGCGCGTGCTGGCCGCGACCGCGTCGTTGCCCCTGGATCTCGCGCTGCGCCCGGTCGAGAACCGCCTGCTGGACGACTCGCTGTCCGCGAGCATCCGTGCCGACAGCGTGAGCCTGGCGGTGATCGAGGCGTTCTCGACGTCACTCTACCGGGCCACGGGCACGCTGAGCACAAACATCGACGTCAGTGGTCGTTGGCGGTCGCCCGTTGTGCGAGGCGGTCTTCGCGTGACGGACGGCGCCGTGGGGCTTCCCAATCTTGGCGCGGTGCGCCTGCAGCATCTCAACGCGGACGTGGCGTTTGCCAACGACAGTGTCATCGTCCGGCGCCTGTCGGCGCAGAGCGGACAGAGCAGGGCAGACAGCATCGCGCTTACGGGGTCGGTCACCGCGCCGTTCTCAGGAGATCCCTCCTTCGATCTTCGGCTGGCGGCGCGCAACTTCCGGGCGATGAGCAAACCGCGCGTCGCCGAGCTGGATCTGTCGGGTGCCTTGCGAATGCGCGGTGCTCTGAGCGGTTCGACGCTGACAGGGGGTGTGAGTGTCGATCGTGGCGACATTCATATTCCCGAGCTGGCGCAGAAAGACATCGTGAGCCTCGACGACGAAGAGTTCTACAACGTCGTGGACACGTCGGTGTACGCCAATCGGGCACTGGTCCCCGAGAACGTCCCACCGCTGGTCGACACGCTGCTTCGCCATCTCGAGCTCGACAACGTCCGTGTCAGCATGGGAGAGGATGTCTGGCTGCGATCGTCGGAAGCCAATATCAAGCTGGGCGGGTTCCTCGACGTCACCCGCGGGCGCAGCGACCGACCGGGCGCGAGCGAGCAGCCGGCCCTCTCGGGCACACTCGCGACGGAACGTGGGACGTACCGGCTGAACCTCGGTCTGGTGCAACGCACCTTCGAGGTGGAGCGCGGTACGCTGCGCTTCTTCGGGGATCCCGACCTCAACCCATGGCTCGACATCAGCGCGATTCACACCGTGCGCCAGGCGAGCCAGCAAAGCGCGACGGGTGACGTACGCATTCGCGTCAAGATCGAAGGCCCGCTCATTCCGCAGCCGACGCTCACTCTCTCGAGCGCCGACAACATTCCGCTGTCGCAGTCTGATCTGCTCAGCTATCTCGTCACCGGCGCGCCCAGCTTTCAGGTCGAGAACGCGCGTGACCTCAACACGGTCGCCAATGTCCTTCTGCCGTCGCTGAGCTACTTCAGCGATCGTTTCGCGCGCACGCTGTCCCTGGACGTGCTGCAGTTGCAGACGAGCAACATCGCGCGGGACCAGCAGCAGGCGTCGCTGGGAAATCTGCTGAGCGGAACCCGCCTGGGTGTGGGCAAGCAGGTCGGGACGCGCACCTTTCTCAGCGCGAGTGCCGGCCTGTGTCAGCTCGCGAGCGGGACGGCGAGTTCGCTCGGGCTCGCGGACTTCGCCTGGGGAGCGAAGGTGGAGCATCAGCTGAATCACGGCTTCTCCGCCGCGGTCGGCTTCGAGCCGAGCTCGAGCAAACTGTTGTGCACGTCAGGCACCAGCCGCGGCTTCGTGCCGACTCCTCCCCAGTTCGGATTCGACCTCTTCCGCGCGTGGCAGTTCTAGCACGCGCGCTGCTGCTGGTGAATCCCGCGTCGCGCGTCGGTTCCCGCCGGCAGCAGCGCGCCGTTGACGCATTCGCCCGCGCCGGCATGCCGTGCGATGTCATCGTCACGGAGACGGCGGGGCGCGCGGGCGAGATCGCGCGCGCGCGCGCGGGCGAGTATCACAGCATCTTTTCGTTAGGCGGCGATGGGACGGCCATGGAGATCGTCAGCGCGCTGGCTGGCCAGAACGTGACCTGCCCCGTCGGGATCCTCGCGGGCGGGACAGGCAATCTGCTCGCCCGAACGCTGGGCATTCCATTGGACGTCCGGCGCGCGGTGCCCGCATTACTGCGCGGAACGCCGGTGCGCGTGGATCTCGGACGGCTCGCGGACGGCCGGCGCTTTGCGTTCGCGGCGGGGGTGGGGATTGACTCCCGCATGATCGAGGGAGCGCACGCATCGCTCAAGCGCCGGCTCGGCATCGCGGCCTACGCGCTCGCCGCGGGGCAAGCCATCCTTCAGCGGGAAAGTTTTCGAGTGCGCGCGACGGTGGATGGCGTCGTGCATGAGCGTGCCGCCGTGAGCGTCATGGTTGCCAACTTCGGCGCCGTGCTCAATCGGCTGATCACACTCGGTCCGAACATCCGGCAGGACGACGGCCTGCTGGACCTGTGCATCTTCTCGCCGCGCACGTCGTTCGACTCGGTACGAGTGCTCTGGCGCCTGTACCGTAACGATTTTCGCTCGGATCCCTGCATGCTGCACGTGTCCGGTCGAATTTTCCGTATCGAGACAGACTTGCCACGGCACGCCGAAGCGGATGGGGAGCTCATAGGGGAAACGCCTCTCGAGATACACGTCGAACCGCTGGCGGCCACTTTTCTGGTCCCGAGCGTGAATTGATTCCGCTGTACAGATTCTGTACATTGGCGGGTATGTCGGAGACGCGCTCTCCGCACGAGCACTGACGAATGCCCGACCCCGCCACAGCCGATGCCAAGTGTTCTGATCATTGACGACGAGATCGCGATCACCGCATCGCTCGGCACATTCTTCGAGCGCATGGGTGGACACACCGTGTATCGCGCGCACACCGGTGCTGAGGGAATCGCATCGTTCGAACGCTACAGCCCGGACCTCGTTCTACTCGATGTGCGACTTCCGGACATGAGCGGCTTCGACGTCCTGGAAAGCATCCGCGATCAGCAGCCCGTCGTCATCATGATGACCGCGCACGGCGACGTCCCGATGGCGGTGCAGGCACTGCAGGCCGGCGCGGAGAACTTCCTCATCATCGCCGACGTGGGCCAGGGCCGCTGGGAGGAGATCGATCGTGAACCCGCGGGCTCGCCCGGTGGCCGCAATTACGGCTGGAACGTGATGGAGGGCACCTCCTGCTACAACGCC
>JANNOC010000371.1:0-7080 GCA_031398865.1 Gemmatimonadota bacterium
CTGATCGCTGTGCAGCCGCCGCCAGTTGTCGAGCAACTCGCCCTCGTGACGGGAGGCCCACTCGACGACCAGCGCGAGCGCTCGCGGCGGGAGTATCCCGTTCAGAACCCCGAGAGGCATGATGCGCACTTGCGCCTCCGCGCCCGCGTACGAGGCGTGAAAGTGCGGCGGGTCGTGATCGTTGAAGTACATCCGGATCAACGATGCCGAAGAACCGGCTGATCTCGGGCACTGCGCGAATCTACTACGAATGCACGCATCGAAGTGCTCACCCCACTGCAGGCGCTTGCTCGCCACTTCCGGACTTTTTCATCGGCGCCCACGCGGCGGTGCGCTCGATGACCCTGCTCACGCGCGATGCGGCCCGGTACACGTCGTATTTCCCGACCCTCTCGCTGAACGCTCCCTGATCTGTCGCTGATCGTACCGGCTGGCGCGGTCACGATCATCCTTGCTGGCCGCATTTGCTCGTCCACCTGCTGGGAAGGGCTTCCTCAGCCAGCTGCGATAGCGACGCCGTTAGGTCTCACGGACGACGCTTACGCCGCTTCTCCGCCGGCTGCAACTCGATGACTTTCTCGGTGGACGCGGATCCCGGAATGCCCCCGTTGGACAGCCGATCGCCGTACAGCGTGCCCGCTGGTGAGCTGGTCGCGGCCGTGCCGTGGTGCAGCTCGGACGCCAGCTCTCCGCCGACGAGCAGCGCCAGCATGGACAGGTACATCCATGTCAGCAGCGCGATCACGCCGCCAATGGTGCCGTAGGTCTTGTTGTAGCTCGCGAATCCCGCCACGTACGCGCGGAAGAGCAGCGTCACCAGAATCCAGAGGACCGTCGCCACCGACGCGCCGACGAGCGCGTGGACCTTGCGCTGGCGCACGTTAGGCAGAAACACATAGATCAGCCACGCCAAGCCGACGAGCAGCGCGACGGCGATCGGATACTGAATCACGACCCACGCGGAGGCCACCGCGGTACCGAAGCCGAGTCGCTCGCCGAGCCAGAACGCGATTCGCTCGCCGCCCATGAAGATCAGTGTGGCGGCCAGAATCACGAGACCTGCCGCCAGCACGCTGGCCAGGGCGAGGAGGCGGCGCTTCCACCACGCGCGCTGCTCCGTGACGTCGTACGCGCGATTCAGCGCGGCGATCATCGCCGTGAAGATGTTGGAACCCGCCCAGGCGGCCAGCAGCGCGCCAGCGGACATCAGGGTGGGTGCGCCGGCGGCGAGCACTACGTCCGTGACCACATTGCGCACGAGCAGAGTGGCTTCCGCCGGCAGGGCGGCGGCAAGCTGCGCCATCGCACGCTCGATCAGCGCCTGCTTGTCACCGACAAAGCTGAGCAGCGGCGCCGCGAACAGGATGAGGGGAAAGAGCGAGAAGAAGAAATAGTACGCCGTCTGGGCGGCCAGGCCGAGAACACCGTCATTGAGTATCTCGCGTCCGACGCTGCGAAGCAGCGGTCCAAGGCGAAAGCCCTTGATCTCCATGCGTACTCCAGCGGGTGACACCAGCGAGTGCCAGCACGCGAGGGCAAAGGGCAGGCCAGACGGACGACAGTTGGCGTTTGCGATCGGGCGTTGGAGCGCCGCTCAGCCAAGCCCGGCGGTGCTCAGCCAGAACTGGCGTCAGCCGCCAGTGCGCTCCACTTCGATTGTTCCGAAGGCGGTGCGGGTGTGAATGCGCAGACGGTGGCGGGCCGTGTCCCAGTTGGAGCTGTAGAACGCGTCCCCCCGTTTCTCGAGGCCGTCGTGCTGGAACGACGCGAGAAACTGGTCCATCTCCACCCGAATGCCGACCTCGGAAGGGACCCGGATGGAGGCGCCCCCGAGCGCCAGCTGCAAATCGAGACGGATGTCCGAGTTCCATTGTCCCGCGAAATCCAGCTCGACGCTTCCCACACCAATCTCGACCTGGATTTCTTCCGCGTTCGCGTTGGCCAGCTTACTCGCCCGCACATGTGCCGCTCCGATCTTCATGCGGAGCCCGCGCATCCGCACCGGGTTGAGCGAATCGAAGCGAATGCGTGCGTCGCTCGCGCCGGATTGGAGCTGGAGGCTGGTCAGGGCGAGACCGGTCAGATTCAGGTCCGCCTCGACAGCACCGAGCTCCATGTCCAGGGCGAGCGTGACGGCGCGCGTGAGCGCGAGACGCATGCTCCCGCCCTCCCTGTCGTGACCAAACGATGCGGGCCGATCGCGTACGCCCACGCGCAGCGTCCGCGTTGCCGCGTCGTACTCATTGAGCGGCTCGGTGCGCTCCGCGTCGTAGCGCATCTCCATGGAATACAGCAGCGGGGCCGGGGCCTGTTGGATGTCCAGCTTGCCCGCCGCATACCGCAGGCGCACGGTGCGGCTCGCGGTATCGTGTAGCTGCCGCGCGGATTCTATCGAGCGCCAACTCTGCGCGGGGAGCGACGCCGCACAGGAGAGCGCAGCGGCGATCACAATGAGGGTGCGGCGGACCATCAGCGCTCCACCGAAGAAGGAGGCGCAGGTGTGGGTCGCCGCGCCGCAACAACACCGGCGACCGGCGTCGGCGTCTGCCACATGAGCTCCGCGGGCACACCGCCGCGCTCGGCAGCCACGGGTTCGCGGCGAGTGCCCGCGCGGGAGCGGATCACCGCGCCAAGGCCTGCCGTCGCGGCCACCCAGGTGACCACGAGCGCGAGATACCGCAGCGACGCGGCGACAACCGGCAACCAGGTGAACAGCGCCGCAACCATCCAGATTGCGAGATACACGATGACGCCGAATATCAGCGCGCGCAGCGCCGCTCCACGCGGGGAGCGCCCCGCCATGCTCGACCCGAACAGCGAGCGCCCGGTTACCTGCGCCACCGCGAGGAATCCCAGCGTGATCATGCCGGCGACGGCGAGCGCGAACGCCACCACCGCAAAGGGGATGAGCAGAATGCCAAGAATCGTGATGGCGAGGGCGACCACCAGCAGCACGACGGCCGGCAGAATCGCGAGCTGGCCCACCACGCCCGTCCAGAAAGACGTCGCGAAATTCGACTCCAGCGAGTCCGTGACGCCATCCAGGTACGCGCTCGCGGACAGCAGCACGCCGATTCCGATGATCATGAGTATCGCGAGCCAGGCGGCGGCGAGCGCGAGCGCACGGCGCGTGGCGGTCGTCGGCGAAAGCTCAGCGGCCGCGCGCGCGGCGCCGAGCGGACCAGCGAGGGCACGCATCTCTCCCTGCACGTGCCCGCCATCCTCCACGCGGACGCGTCCGCGGACGGCCCAGGCGGATCCGAGCACCTGACCGCCGTTGCGCACGATCACATCGCCGTCAATGGCGACCGCGTCGCCGTGAATCGTGCCGATCACCGTGAGATCACCACGCGCCACGGTGACGTTGCCGGACTCGACGACCCCCCCCTCGACGACACGGCCACCGATGACGACGGCGTCGGCGGACGTCACACGCGGTGCGTCGCGCTCCTGCCCGAGGAGGCGCAGTTGCTCGGCGAGTGCGTCGCGTGTGATGGCGGCGGGTTGCGCGGCCGGCCGCGGACCGTCCTGCGCCGTGAGCGACGATCCGCTGGCGGCGACGATGAATGCCAGGCTCGCCGCGACGTACCGCATCCTAGCTGCGGCGGCGGCGAGAAACGACCGCGAGGGCGCGGAGGCCGTACGCCGCAATGCCGATCGTCGCGAGGGCCGCGGTGGCAACCACTACCAGGCCAATCACTCCGTTCGCCTGCAGCATGCTCCAGGCGGGCTGTCCGAAGAGGGTCATCCCGGCACTCGACAGCCCCTGCAGGACGCTCGTCCGGGCGTTGTCGTACACGACGCCCGAGAAGAACAGGAGCGCGTCGAGTCGCAAAGCCAGCCAGACCGAGGCCGCCGACAATACGAGCGCCAGCGACATTGCCATCGCGCCAGCCAGAACGCGCACGGGACGAGAGCGAGGGATCCAACGCCTGGCCGCGTCCAGCGCCGAGACCTGCCACGGCTCGAAGACATGCACCTGGGCCATGACCCGCGTCGCAAACAGTGGCGAGGGAGGGAAGTGGGGAAGGTGATCGAGCGCTTCCATGACGGCGCGGGCGCGTTCCAGTTCGGCTCGGCACTGCGCGCAACGACGCGCGTGGGTCTTCAGCGGTGTGACGCCGAAGCCCACTTCGCCATCGAGCAGCAGATCGATCTCGTCCGGCAGCAGGTGCCTATGTTCCACGTCTCATCCTCCCACTCCTCCTACGCTGGCCAACGAATGCCGGTTTCACGTTTCCGGCCGATGTTTTTGGGGCGGTGAAAGCGCCGCCGGGTGTGAGCCAGGTCACTCGCGCAGATGCTCCAGCGCCTCTCGCAGCTGATGCCGAGCGCGATGGATGTACGTCTTGACGGTCCCGAGCGGGAGATCCAGCGTCGCGGCGATCTCCTCGTACGATCGGCCTTCGACGTGCCGCAGTAGGATGCAGGCTCGATACTCGGGTCGCAGCCGGGCGATGGCTGTCTCGATGGACGACCCCAGCTCGCGGGATTGCATCTCGTCGAGGGCGTTCTCGCCCGGCGACACCACGTCGAACGATGTCGCCTCGACCTCGGACGCGGAGGCGGCGTGCGGGGAGCCGTCGATGCTCACCGTGTCCAGTTGACGTTTTCGCAGGTGGTCGATCGCCACATTGTTGGCGATCTTGAAGAGCCAGCTTGAGAGCTTGAACTCCGGGCGATACCGGTCGATGTGATTCAGAACCTTGATGAATGTGTCCTGGGCCAGATCCTCGGACGTCTCCCGATCCCGCACCATGCGGAAGATCAGCGAGAACACGGGCCGCTCATAGCGGCGAATCAATTCGCGAAACGCCGCTTCGCGCCCTTCTTGCGCGAGCGTGACGACGTCGGCGTCCGGAAGAGTTGCGAGCTGGAGAAGAGCGGCCATGCGGGGAAGAGGCGCCGGCGGACGACGGCGTCGAGCGCCGCGAGAAGCGTGCAACTTACCGTCGGCCGCGGGGATGATCCAGCAGTCGCTTGCCGTGCATCGAGCGCCCGAGCAGCTTTCGCCGAATGTCCGTGAGCGATGTCGAGCGTGTGGAGGCACACGCCGCGGCACTGGGGGGCCGGGAGAAACGGCGATACGTGCGGCGGATCTTTTCCGAGATCGCGCCGTCGTACGATTTCCTGAATCACCTGCTCAGCTTCAACATCGATCGGATCTGGCGCCGCCGCGCGATCGCCGAGCTCCGGGTGGAGCGCCGGCCCTCCGGGTTATACGTGGACCTGTGTGCGGGAACGCTGGACGTCAGCGCGCAGCTGGCGCGGGCGCGCGGCTTTCGCGGACGCATCCTCGCGGCCGATTTCGCGGAGCCGATGTTGCGCGCGGGCCGTGGCAAGACGTCGGCGTCCGTCACCCATGCCGTCGCGGCCGACGCGCTCGAGCTCCCGCTCGCGGACGGCGTGGCGGCGGGAGCGCTGGTCGCGTTCGGCATCCGCAACGTGTCGGACCTCGATGCGGCCCTGCTCGAAGTGTTTCGCGTGCTGGAAGGAGGCGCGCGCTTCGTGATCCTGGAGTTCGCGACGCCACGCTCCGCGATCGTTCGCGCCGTGTATCACCTCTACTTTCATCGCGTGCTGCCGTGGATTGGCGGTCTGGTGAGCGGACACGGTTCGGCGTACCGATATCTTCCTGAATCGGTGCGGAATTTCCCGGCGGAGGCGGAGCTCGCCGCACGCATGACCGCGGCGGGCTTCGCGCACGTTCGCCATGCGTCGCTCACGCTGGGAATCGCCGCCCTGCACGTGGGCGAAAAGCCCGCGTAAGGCACCCTCACACACGGTTCCTGTGGCCATCGACTCCATCACTGATTTTGTACGACAGCTCGAGCGCGCCGGCGAGCTGGTCCGCATAACGACACCGGTCGCCGCCAAGCTGCAGGTGTGCGAGATCGCGGACCGCGTCATGAAGCAGCCAGGCGGCGGGAAGGCGCTCCTCTTCGAGCATGTGCTCCTGGACGACGGCGCTCGCTCGCCGTATCCGGTGGCGATCAATCTGTTCGGCTCCATGCGACGCATGGCGATGGCGGTCGGCGTCGAGCGGCTGGACGAGCATGGTGACCGCATCACCAAGCTGTTGGATCTCAAGGTCCCGGAAGGTTTGCTCGGGAAGCTCTCCTTGCTGCCGCGACTGATGGAGATCGCGAAGTTTCCGCCGCGCATGAGCGGCGGGACGCCGGCGTGTCAGGAAGTCGTCTGGCGCGGGGACCAGATCGATCTGCGCAAGCTGCCGATCATCACCTGCTGGCCGCAGGATGGCGGGCCGTACATCACCCTGCCCATGGTCATTTCGCGGGACCCCACGCGCGGGATCCGCAACGTGGGGATGTACCGGGTTCAAGTCCTGGGTCGGGACACGCTCGCCATGCACTGGCAACGGCACAAGGTGGGCGCCGCACATTGGCGGGAGATGGCCGCTCGAGGCGACACGATGCCGGTGGTGATCGCGATTGGTGCCGATCCGGCCTCCGTGTATTCCGCGTCGGCGCCGCTCCCGCCCACGGTGGACGAGTTCATCTTCGCGGGCTTTCTGCGCCGCGCACCCGTGAAGCTCGCGAAGGCACTCACCTGCGATCTGGAAGTGCCCGCGGAGGCGGAGTTCGTGATCGAAGGCCACATCGATCCGCGCGAACCGCTCGTGACCGAGGGGCCCTTCGGCGATCATACCGGCTTTTATTCCGAAGCCGACCTGTATCCGCTGGTGCACGTCTCCGCGATCACGATGCGCCGTGCGCCCATCTACGCGACCACCATCGTCGGACGGCCGCCGATGGAAGACTTCTACCTCGGCCACGCGACCGAGCGAATCTTTCTGCCCCTCTTGAAACTCACGATTCCGGAAATCGTCGACTACCATATGCCGGCGGAAGGCATCTTTCACAATCTCGTGTTCGTCTCCATCCATAAACAGTTCCCGGGGCAGGCGTACAAGGTCATGAACGCCCTGTGGGGCCAGGGACTGATGTCGCTGGCGAAGGTGCTGATCGTGGTGGACCGCGAAGTCAACGTGCGTGATCCGCAGGAGGCCTGGTGGGTGGCGCTCAACAATATCGACCCCGAACGCGACACCCGCTTCAC
>JANNOC010000390.1:0-3913 GCA_031398865.1 Gemmatimonadota bacterium
CCCGAGGCCAGCCCGCGGCAGTGCACGCCCGGCCCGGTGTGGGGGGCTGCGGCGGCAGTTCTTTCGACTCGTCCAGCATCGCGGCCATCACGTCGCGGTTCAGGCCGAGGATCTTGATACCGTCAGCGCCCTGGCGTTTCAGCTCGCGGACGCGCGCGCGAGCTTCCTCCGCTGTCCGAGGTACGGGCGGATTGGAGAAGCGCGCGTACACGAAGAGGCGTGGTGACACAAGCTCGCCGCGCGCGCTGCGATCGCGCGCCGCGATGACTTTGGCCGTCGTGTCCGCGCCCACTTCGCGCACGCTCGTGATTCCGCTCGCGAGCCACAACTTCAGGGTGTACTCGATCGGCTGCGGAACGTGCGCGCGCTCATCCTGCAGATGAGCATGCGCGTTGATCAAACCAGGCAACACGTACTTGCCGGTCGCGTCAATGTCCGCGTCCGCCGCGGGCCGCACCGCGCGCCCCGAGCGCAGCTCGACCGGGTCGAGAAAGACGACCCGCGCGATGCGATTCCCCTCGATCAGGATGTCGGCGGGCCCGGATGCCGGCGTCCCGTTTCCATCAACGATGGTGGCGTTGCGGATGGCCAGTCGCGCTACGCGAACGCCGTGGACCGGTCGCGCATCCTGCGCGGCGACGGCGGAGCTGAAGCCGAGAAGCGCGGCAATGGCGGCAACGTGGATGAGAGATCGCATTGCTCTCACGGAGGAGGGAGGAGGTAGGGACGGCTTCAAGGAATGGCGCCAGGTTGGCGCCCTGCAAAGGAACGACCGAACTCGAACCGGTACCCCAGGCGTTCATTTTCTGCGGTAGAGCTCCGCATCCGCTATGGACTCCAGCCGCCGCTGCAATTTGCCACCGGGCTCCACAGGGAGGATCAGCAGGTCGGCGGCCTCCGGCAACGTCACCCGCTTGAGCAGCGCCTCGCACGCAGGAAGTGCCGCCGCACCATCAGCGAGCTTGTACCAACTCACGTCGCATTCAATGGCCATTACGACGAAGGGCTGGTCGCGCAGAAACTCGGTTTGCTTTCGAACGAGATACGCCCGCGCAATGCCCTTCTGCGCCGCGCACGCCTTCCGGAGTGTGGCAAGAGTTTGCTCGGGAACGACGTAGCCCGTGAGCCGATCGCCGGCTCGCAGCTCCGCGCGCTCCCGGAAACTCTTGAGCACCACGCTATTCAGCTGGCGCTCACGCGTTTGGACTCGCTCCACCTCTCGGGCCAAACCCAACCGTGCGTATTGTGCCTCAAGTGTGACACAAGCCAGTAGAGCAAACGCCGTGTCGCGGCGGAGAACGTCTTCCATGATACGTATCCCCTCGGCGCGCGCCTGTTCGTCGCCAGAGTCGGAGAGCAGACGCCCCAGGTAGGCCTTTGCTTCGAGGTGCGTAGGATGTCGGCGCAGGACCTCGCGCACGAGCGGAAGCGCCGCCTCAGAAGTTTCGCAATTCGTTGCCCACCGCGCGCGAGCCCAGAGCACTTCACTTGTCCAACGTGCCGGTTCTGCGTCGTCGGCGCTTCGCCAGACCTGCGCGTCGGCATGCCAGCCGCGCCATGTGTCGAGCACCGCGAGCTGCCACTCAGATTCGACCTGTGCGCGAAGCTTCGGCAGTCGTGCGCGCCCGAGCAACTCGTCGGCGCCGGAGTTACCGCCTGTGGCGTACAGAAGATCAGCAGCTTTCACGACGCCTGCGTCGCCTTCGCTGAGGTCGACGCCAAAACGGGCCACCCGATCCGCCAAGCTGGGGTGAGTGTGGGAGGCGAGCGTGCGCTCCTTGAGCGCGCTGCGCAGCCAGCGCACGACGTCTTCGCGCGCGGGGCCTGCTCGAAGTGCCACGGCCATCCTCTCGTACACGCCGGAAGGCGGCTCGGGGGAGTCAGCCGACTTGCGGTTGATCGTAGGCAGGAACGATTCTGCCAGGAATCGTTGATTGATGTGGAGACGCAGCAACGCGCGGGCGGTCACTGCCGCGCCAACGTAGTCGGCCGCGAGCGCATCCGACTCGTGTTCGTCGCGGCGGGCAACCGCCTGCACGTGCAGCTCAAAGCGGGGAGCGTACCAGCGAAAGAATGGCAGGAACAGCAAACGTCCCCAGTGTTGCCCCGCTTCGAGAGATGTGGCGAGATTCTGCCAGGAGACGCTCAATCGCACCACCCATGTCAATCGCCGCGCATGTCGCCGAGACAGATGCGCGAGCTCGTGCGAAAGAATCGCGCGGCATTCATCGCAGGGGAGCGCTTCAAACAGCGGCAATCCGATCACAAGGTATCGCTTCGGAAAACCGAAGATGCCGTATGTCGGAATCTCCGCCACGTGCGCGTTCA
This sequence comes from Gemmatimonadota bacterium, assembly GCA_031398865.1. Classification (GTDB taxonomy): domain Bacteria; phylum Gemmatimonadota; class Gemmatimonadetes; order Gemmatimonadales; family Gemmatimonadaceae; genus JANNOC01. The sequence continues at coordinate 2,329 of JANNOC010000390.1, forward strand.
GCTCCCCGTCGATAAGTACGACATCGGGCAATGGCGCATCTAGTGTCTGCCGGATCTCGTCCAGGACGGCGAACAGCGCCGGGGATCCAGCCCGACTGACGACGCGCCCCCGAGGTTCGAGCAACCTCACCCAAAGCGCCGACAGCAAAAAGACGCCGAACGCTCCCAGCATCCAGGCGCCCAGGCGTGCGAGGGAATCGAAACTTCCGTCGACGGTCGCTAGCCAAACCACACCCGCAGCAACTGCCGCCGAGACGAGGATCACGTACCCGTATCCCAGCGTTGTCATGCCAATCACTCGCCATCTGAGGCGCCGCGGCGACGTCTGGCCGAGAGCCTCCAGGCGATCTCGAAGTTCGGAAAGACTGCGCTGTTCCCGGTCTGCTTCGATCACTGGCAGGGGGGCGATCGATGCATCCGTGAAGGCACGACTATCAAGATGACCGGAACGCCGCTCCCCACGCGCCCAGAGAGCGTGTCCCACGAGTGCTCCCACGAGTGGGCCCACCAACAGGAGTGTGAAGGTGAGTTCGATGGCGTTACGCTGCGATAGCAGCAGGTCTGCGTCCCCACGCATCCACGTGAACGCGATATTGATGATGAGTGCGACCGGAATGCCGACGGCTGAGATGCCGTACTTCAAGAGGAACCCGACCTTCCCGGTCCTTCGCACCTGACCCCACCGCAGCGGGTGCGTCGGATCGAAGGCTGACGACTTCGATGACATATGCAATTCCACGCTACCGCTTCTCCATGCGCGTCACGCCCCGGGGACTCAGAGATGGCTTGGCTGCGCTGGTGACGATATCTCCTGTCCGTCCTCGCTGCGCCGACCGCCACATAGCTAGTTCCAGCGGATGATCAGCGAAGTACGTAGAGTCGCGGCGCGCCGCCTCGGCGAACGCAGAAGTGGCCGATGGCGCATCTTGCATGAGGTACTGCGTCACGCCTAGCTCCCCCCAAAGCAACGCCCACTCCGGGGCAATACGCAGTGCACGCTCCAGGTGCTCCTTCGCTTCGCTGAAGCGCGCTTGGCTTCGCAGGATTTGACTGGCTGTGGCGAGGTGCCGCGGGTTGGCTGGCTGTAGCGTCGCAGCACGATGCACCTTTGCGAGCGCTGCGCTCGGCTTATTCCGTCGGAGGAGCAACCAACCGTACTCGCTCAGCAGGCTAGCATCGTTAGGCTTGAATCTTTCCGCTTCCCGGTATGCATGCTCCGCTTCGTCCAAGCGCTCGAGGTTCAGGAGAGCCCAGGCCAGGTTGTGATGCGCTTCACCGTAGGCGGGACTGATGCTGCGCGCCTCCAGCAGGTGCGGTACGGCTTCGGCGAATCGCCGCTGCTGGTTTAACATCCAGCCGAGAGCATTGCGTGGATGCGAGTTGTCCGGCGCCAGGCGCTCCGAGAGTTCCAGCACAGGCTGCGCCTCATCAAATCGGCGAAGCTTCATCAAACTGAGACCGAGCGCGAGCTGCGTGTGCGCGTCTGTGGGGCGAAGCCGGGCCTCTGCCCGGACTCCCTCGAGAATTTGACGTGCAGCGGCAGCGTCTTCCGGAATCGGAAGACGGCTGTCGCGGCCAAGCACGA
>JANNOC010000393.1:0-5657 GCA_031398865.1 Gemmatimonadota bacterium
TGAATCTGCTCGAGCAAGGCATCCAACGTTTCGCGATGGGCCGCGGCGGCGTCAAGCCCTTTGGGATTGATCAGCTTTCCCATGCGCGCGTAAAACGCGTCCCGCGCCAGGTCGGTTTGCTCCGTCGAGAACGACGCAAAACGACGCTCCGTGCGCAGTGCGGTATTCGCCAGCGTCGCCAATTTTCCATCGGTGCGCACCAACGGCCGAAACATCTTGAACCCGGGACCCGCGCCGGCGACGTCGTTCGCGTACAGGAAGGTTCCTTCCCAGAAGCGTTTACGCCCGATTGAACCGTCGGGCTGGCCGTCGACCGCCAGCAGGATTCCTCCCGCGTCACCGGCCTGCTCGATCCATTTCACCACCATCAACACGTGACCATACGGATCGGCGTAGACCGTACCCGGGCGCAGCGCATCGCGGGTCAGCTTGACCGGATAGTAGTCGGTGTTGTCATCGGCAAGCGCGGTGCGCGCGCTGCCCGAATGAACCTTGTTCGCCAACAGCCGAAAGAATTTTTTCGCGGCGCCCAGCGCATCCTTCGGCGCCCCCTCCATCGGCATCTCACTGGTGATGAGCTCGCCGCAACGGGGGGGACGCGCGTCGGTTCCCCGATCGCAGTCACGCATGCCGAACGGCAAGCCCACCTTCCAACTGAAGTAGGCGCGCGAAAAATAAGGGAGGTCGGCGCAGTCGGGCGCGGCCACAAGCGCCGTTTTGCCCTTTGGCGCGTCCTCGCCGAGGCCCAGATAGTCGAAGAAAAAATTGCGGTCGTGCTCACGCAGCGCCTGCGCCAACGGTCGAAAGGCCAGACTCTCACTGGCGGGAGCATCGAACAGCGATTCGATCCAGGCGGAATATAGGTTCTCGGTGGCACGGTCCCACGCCCGTGTCGACGTCCAGATCCCCGTGGGGGCCACGCGGGCGGGCGATGACGGGCGGCCCCGCCCCGCGACATCCACGTTTCGGCAGGCAATCGTTTTGCCATCACGCTGAAGCTCGACCACGTACCGCCCCGTATCCGGGCTGGGGACGGCCGCGTCGTAGCTCCACGGTGCCCCCCCGCGCCGTGCCGTCCGGACGGTCTCCTTGCGGCCACCCGGCCCCGTGATGACCACCTCGGCGGCGCCCTGGGACTCCTCGGACACCGCCAGCACCCGCAGCGATCGCCCGACCGACGGCACCTGCGGCGCGATCCAGATTTGCACAGCATCCCCGGCGCGCCCCTCACGCCCGTTGCCGCACGTCGGGCCGTTCGATTTCGCGGAGGCCGCACGGATGCCCACGCCCCTGCCCTCGCCCGCCGCCCACGCGACAACGAATGCCCCACCGAAAACCAGGACTTTCGTCTGCCTGTTGCGCACGATCACGCGCAGCATATCCAATTCCAAACGCCTAGAGGCGGATCTTCTCGAAGTGAACCAGATCGGCGAAGGCCGCGAAGCGTTCGCGGATCTGCGACAGATCCAGCGAGCGGAACCGGTCCAGACTGAAATCCTCGACGGCGAAGGAGGCCAGTACGGATCCCAAAATCATCGCTGTTCGGACGCTCTGCGGCGTGGTCGACCCCGAACGGGCCAACCAGCCCATGAAACCGCCCGCGAACGAATCGCCGGCACCGGTGGGATCAACGACGTTTTCGATGGGAAACGCGGGGGCGGCGAACACGCCAGCCTCATGAAACAAAAGCGCGCCCGCGTCTCCCCGCTTGATGATGACGGCGCTGGGACCCAGCGCCCGAATGGCGCGCGCCGCCGCGGGCAGATTCGCCTCGCCGGACAGTTCGCGTGCTTCCTCGTCGTTCAGCAGCAACATGTCCACGCGTTTCAGCAACGCCAACAGATCCGGACGCCTGCCCGTGATCCAGAAGTTCATCGTGTCGCACGCGACCAGCTTCGGCCGCGCGACCTGCTGGAGCACGTCGAGCTGGAGGCGCGGGTCGATGTTCGCGAGGAACACGAACGGCGCGTTCTTGAACTGCGGCGGAATCTTCGGGCTGAAGTGCGAGAACACGCCGAGTCGCGTCTCGAGCGTCTCCGCGGAGTTCAGGTCGTGCCGGTATCGGCCGCGCCAGCGGAAGGATTTTCCCTCGGCGTGTTCGAGACCGGCGAGATCCACGCCCCGCGCCGCGAGCGCGTCCAGCTTCGCGACGGGATAGTCGCTGCCCACGACGCCCACGAGCTGCACTGGCGTGAAGTGGCTGGCTGACGCGGAGAAGAAGATCCCGGACCCGCCCAGTACGTCATCGGCACGGCCGAACGGCGTCTCCACGGAATCCAGCGCAACGGAGCCGACAACCAGAACGGACATTGGTGGGAATCGAAGGGGGGTGGATGAAATGGGGTGCGCGGCCGAGCCGTTACTGGTCGCTCACATCCGTTCGGGAGCGGAAATGCCGAGCAGCGTGAGTCCGTTGCGCAGTACGATCTGCGCGGCGCGCGCCAGTACCAGACGAGGGAACATCACCGCGTCCGGCTCGTTGAGCACGTGATGCTTATGATACCACAAATGGATGAGTCGTGCCGTCTCGAGTAGGTATCCAGCTACTCGATGTGGCTCCATCGCGTCGGCGGCACCGGCGACGAGGCCGGGAAAGTCCAGCAGGGCCTTGATGAGCTCCTGTTCGGCTGGCTCATTCAGCGCGGCCAGCGACACATCGTTGCCTGACACGAGTGCCGGGTCAATCGCGCCGACGCGGAAGATGCCGCACAGGCGCGCGTGCGCCATCTGGATATAGTAGACCGGATTCTCTTCGGACTGCGAGCGCGCCAGGTCCACGTCAAAGATCAGCTGTGAGTCGCCCTTGCGCATGAGGAGGAAGTAGCGGACAGCGTCGCGCCCCACCTCGTCGATCAGCTCTCGAACGGTGACGTAGCTGCCCGCGCGCTTGGAGATTTTCACCTCGTCGCCGCCGCGCATCACCGTGACCATCTGGTGCAGCACGTAATCCGGGTACCCGGCGGGAATCCCCATCTCGAGCGCCTGCAGTCCGGCGCGCACGCGGGTAACGGTGCTATGATGATCGGCGCCCTGCACGTTGATGGCTCGGCGGAAGCCGCGCTCCCATTTCGTCACGTGATAGGCAATATCGGGCACGAAGTAGGTGTACGATCCGTCGCGCTTCCGCATAACGCGATCCTTGTCGTCGTCGAAATCGGTGGTGCGGAGCCACAGCGCCCCGTCGAGCTCGTAACTGTGTCCCGCGGACGTCAGCGCGCGCACCGTCTGCTCGACCTTGCCGTCCGTGTACAGGGACGACTCCAGGTAGTAGGTGGCGAATCGGACGCCGAACGCCTGGAGATCGAGATCCTGTTCCTTGCGCAGTTCGCGGACGGCAAACGCGGTGACGCGTGCCACGTCGGCACCGTCCGCGTCCTCGGGATGCGCGGCGCGATAGCGCTCGGCGATGTCGCGGATGTACTCGCCGTGATAGCCGCCGTCGGGGATCGAGGCCGTGTGTCCCCTGAGTTCCGCGAGTCGCGCGCGCACGCTTTCGCCCAGGTTGGCGATCTGGGCGCCGGCGTCGTTGTAGTAGAACTCGCGCGACACCATCCACCCCGTCCATTCGAGCAGCGCGGCGATCGCGTCGCCTAACGCGGCCTGCCGGCCGTGTCCGACATGCAGCGGACCCGTGGGGTTGGCGGAGACGAACTCCACGACGACGCGCGCATCAGCATCGGGGCCCGGCGCCGGAGTCCGACGCCCATACGCGTCGTTGGCGGAGAGGAGCGGGAGCAAGCCCGCGGCAAGCACACCCGCGTCGAGCTTGAAGTTGATGAAGCCCGGTCCGGCGATCTCCGCGCTGCGCACGCCGGCGCGGTCCAGCGCGAGTCCGGAAATCAGCGCCTGCGCGAGGTCGCGCGGCGAGCGCCGCAAAGGCTTCGCGAGCACCATCGCCGCGTTGGTGGACCAGTCGCCAAAAGCGGGGTCGCGCGGTCGCTCGAGCACCGGGTCAAACGAGGGGGGCGCGCCGAGCTCCCGGGCGGCGCGAACGAGCTCGTCGCGCAGCACGATCGCCGTACTCATTCCTTCGCCTTGGAGGGCGGCGCTGCGGAGTTGCCGCGGGATGACTGTGTGCCGGCCGGAGGGCGCTCGGACGACACGGCCGTGGATGGCTGCTTCGTTGCGGATTTGCCGTCCGCCGCCGACGCGGCGGAGGGCTCGGACTTCGGCGCACTCTTGCCATCGCCGCTCGCACTCTGCGCATCACTCTTGGCGTCGCTCTTGGCATCGCTCTTGGCGTCACCCTTGGCGTCACCCTTCGCGTCGCCTCGTGCGTCGCCCTTTGCGTCGTTCTTTGTCTCACTCGCCGCGCGCGCAGCGCGTTCGTCCTTCTTGCCGTCCTTCCCGTAATCCGTGATGTAGAATCCGCTTCCCTTGAACACCAGTCCGGCGCCCGCGGACATCATGCGTTCCGCCGTTTTCCCGCAGTCCGGACAGGCCACGTCCGCGGGAGCCAGGCTCATCTTGCGATAGAAAATTTCGAAGTCGTGCCCAAGCGGGCAGCGGTACTCGTAAGTCGGCATCGTAGCGTTACTTATCGGGGTTTGAGTAAAGTTAGTCGGAGGGCAGGGTAGGACAAGTCGTCAGTGGTCAGTGATCAGTCCTCAGTCATCGGTCCAGCAGACTGTGCTCTGCCGTCTGAGCACCGATCACTGGCGACCGATCACTGAAAACTGAAAACGAAAAACTGATCACTGATCACTGACGACTTGCTCTTCCCTCGAAACCATTCAACCGACCGCGTCACGCCGGCCGGTACCGGCCCCACGCGCTCTCGAGGACGTCAGAAATCTCCCCAACGGTCGCGCGGACACGTACCGCCGCGATGATGAGCGGCATCAGCGGGACGCGTGCGCCTGCGCCGGGGGATGCGTACGCAGGAGCGTCGCGCCGCAACGCGCCGAGCGCCTCGGTCACGGAGCCCGGTCCGCGCCGCAGGCGGACGGAACGCACGCGCTCTACCTGTGCGTGCTCCAGCGCCGAAAAGTCTGGCGCGGGAATCACCGGCGGCGCTTCGCCGTCGGAAAAACGATTCACGCCCACAATGACGCTCTCATTGCGTTCCACGCGCAATTGGTGTTCGTAGGCGCTGCGCGCGATCTCCTCCTGAAAAAAGCCCGCCGCGATGGCATTCGCCGCACCGCCCAACGCGTCAACCCGCTGCATCAACTGCAGGGCCTGCCGTTCCAGCTCGTCGGTGAGATGCTCAACGTAGTAACTGCCGGCGAGCGGGTCGGCGGTGTTCGTCACCCCCGACTCGAACGCGACGATTTGCTGCGTGCGCAAGGCCAGCGTCGCGGCCTCCGCCGTGGGGAGCGCCAGCGCCTCATCGTAGCCGTTGGTGTGCAACGACTGCGTTCCCCCCAGCGCCGCGGCGAGCGTCTGCACGGCAACGCGAACGACGTTGTTCAGTGGCTGCTGCGCGGTGAGTGTCACGCCGCCGGTCTGGGTGTGAAAGCGCAGGCGACAACTGCTCTCGCTCGCGCCGAAACGATCCCGCATCAGCCGCGCGCGTAGATGCGCCGCGCCGCGCGAAACTTGGCGACCTCCTCGAACAGGTCGCTATGGCAGGCGAAGAAGAAGGACAGCCTCGGCGCGAAGGTATCGACCGCCAGACCCGCGGCGATCGCCCCCTGCACGTATTCCACGGTGTT
>JANNOC010000463.1:0-1747 GCA_031398865.1 Gemmatimonadota bacterium
CGCCAAGGCGTCGCGGGCCGGGTCGCGCCGCCGCCCGGTGCTCTGTTGGAAGCGCAGGCGATCGTAGGGCTCGAACGACGAATCGTCCCAGTACTGCTCGAATGTGGTGCGGAACTTCGCGAGCATGCCCGGGTTGTCGCGTTGCGACAGGCGGACGTTCCACTCGCACCCATCGCGGAGCGCCGAGTGCGACAGGTTGCTCGATCCGACGATCGCCGTGCCGAACCCTGTGTCACGGTGGAACAGCCAGGCCTTGGCGTGGAGCCGCGTGCGGCGCTCGTCGTAGCTTACACGGACCTCGGCTCCGAGCTCCTTGAACGCCTCGATGGCCTCGATCTCCGAGGCCCCCATGTAGGTCGTGGTGAGCAGGCGCAGAGGCCGCCGGAACGCGGTGAGCGCATCCTTCAGCTCGACGAACCCGCTCCACTTCACGAAGCTCATCAGCAGATCGACGCGATCCGCCGAGGGAAGCTCCCGTGCGATCTCGAGCCCGACCCGCAGATCTCGCGGCCCGTTGACGATCAGTTCGCTGTGGCGCAGCGGAATGCCTGGCCGCTGCAGCCGCCCTTCGCCGAGCCCCACCTGGTCCTTCTTCAGCAGGGACAGCAGGACCTGGGGCGTGACCCGATCGCCGGGATCAACCTCGTCAGGGTGCGTGCCCGCCAGCAGCTCGACGAGGCGGTTGGCCAGCGCAAGCTGCTTCTCGACGCGGTCGTCGCCCGTGAGACTCGACATCGCGCGGCGCGAGGCCTCGTACAGATGCCGTGCGAGGAAGTCTGTTGCCGCGTCTGCGTGCAGCGGATCGAGTGCGGCCACATGCCCCGGATCGCCAACCAGGGCGTCCATCTCGCGCGTGACAAGCTGCTCGTAAAGGCCTGGGACCAGCTTCATCGCGAGCTCCGGAACGCAACTCTACCCCTACGTCGATACGTGATTGCGGACCTGGCCATGGATGGGCCCCTGGGGCTGGCGCCCGCATGGGAAGACCTTGGCTAGCGGGCCAACACCCGCTCGAGGCCGTCGAGGAGCAGGTCGAGGCCGAACTCGAGGTCGTGGAGGCCGTCGTGGGCGGCGCTGGCCTTCGTAGGGGCCGACCCCCGTGTCGGCCCGGAAGCCGGCGAAGGCGTTCGCCGGCCTGCCGTGACGCTGGCCGTCGTAGGGGCCGACCCCCGTGTCGGCCCGGAAGCCGGCGAAGGCATTCGCCCGGATGATCGGTGGCCTCACCGAGGCGTTGTTCGCGCCCCCGAGGTGCCCCACGGAGGGGCGCCGCCGAGCGGCACCATCTCGCCGCGCAGCCAGCCGTCGACGCCCTTCCCGTAGCCGGGGCCGAGGCGGCTCTCGGAGGCTCCGCCTGGGATGTTGTACCAGCAGCCCCGTTGGCCCATGTCCACGACGAAGTCGGCGCCAGGCCCGAACACGAAATGCTCCCCACGGAACGCGACGCGGCGGGTCTGGAACGGGCTGACGGGGCCGCCGGGGAGGGTGACCTCGGGGGAGTCGAAGCCCAGGAACGCGGGCAGCTTCCCCGGGAAGAACAGGTTCTGGAACCGCGCGCGCACGGGGAGATCGGCCTCGTGCGCGGCGGCCCGGGCCTCGGATCGCGGCCACGCGGCGGCGAGGAGGGCCGCGAGGCCGGCGGCGTCGAGGAGATCGGGCTTCTCGAGCATCAGCACGGGGTCGAGATGCCACTGGAACGTCATCCCGAGGTACAGCTCGTCGAGGAAGGCCTCGGCGCCGGCCTCTCCGA
>JANNOC010000482.1:0-7146 GCA_031398865.1 Gemmatimonadota bacterium
ATCAGCTGCCGATCCACGGTGAGGAGGACCTGCGGGGCTTCGAGTGGAACTATTGGTATCGCTACCTGACCCAGGCGCAGGTGCTGCAGAAGGTCGAGAATTTTCAATATGGCAAGGCCGAGTCCGTCCAGCTTGTACGTCGTGCCGCCGATCGTCACCTGCTTCTCCTGCATGGCTTCGAGCAGAGCGGCCTGCACCTTCGCCGGCGCGCGGTTGATCTCGTCCGCCAGAATGATGTTTGCGAAGATCGGCCCTTTCTTCACATTGAACTGCCCATTGGACTGGTCATACACCATCGTGCCGAGCACGTCGGCGGGCAGGAGATCGGGCGTGAACTGAATACGCTGGAATGTGGTGCTGATGGTTTCCGCCAGCGTTCGCACGGTCAGGGTTTTCGCGAGACCGGGCACGCCCTCGAGCAGGACGTGCCCTCCCGTGAGGAGGCTGATGAGCAGCCGTTCCACCATGTACTCCTGACCGACCACGCGTTTGCCGACCTGCTCGACGACGCGCTGAATGAGCGCGGTATCGGCGGATGGCGGAGAGGCAGGAGTCGTCGCAGCCTGAGTTCCCACGAGGTACGCTCTGTGTCGGAGGTGAAAAACGTGTGCGTGATCAGATGCCTGGACCTGCAGGTGCGCTACCGCTAGCCCACGAGCACCGCGATGAGCCGGCGCTCAGTGGGAGTGAGCGGACGCGTGGCGCCGGGCGCGAGCGCGCCCAACTTCACGGGGCCGAAGCGCGTGCGCAGCAGGCGATCCACTTCGAGGCCCAGCGCTTCGCACAATCGTCGCACCTCGCGGTTGCGTCCTTCGGCGAGCGTCAGCTCCATCTCCCAGCGCCCCTTGCCGAGCGGATGCACCTCCACCGACACCGGCCGCACCAGCCCGTCATCCAGCTCTACCCCAGCTCTCGCGAGACGAGCCGCCTCGGGTGCCGGCCCCCGCACGCTCGCGACGTAGGTGCGCTCGACTTCGCGGCTGGGATGGGTGAGCAGATGCGCGGCGTCGCCGTCCGTGGTCAGGAGCAGCACGCCGCCGGTCATGTAATCGAGACGGCCGACGTATGTCAGTCCGGGCGCGTCGTCAACGAGATCGAAGACTGTCTTGCGTCCCGCGGGATCGCTGCGCGTGGTGAGCACACCCGTCGGTTTGTTCAACACGACCCACACCGCGTCGCGCCCCGCGACGCTCACCTTGCCGATGCGGGTGCCATCCACGGTGATCGCGTCTCGTGCGGGATTGACCTGCTGCCCCGTGCGCGCGAGCTCGCCGTTCACGCGCACGCGCCCTTCCACGACCAGCTCCTCCGCCCGCCGGCGTGATGCGACACCAGCGCGAGCGAGTGCGCGGTGAATCCGCATGGTGTCCGTCATGGTGCGGGCGCGGCCGACCGCAGTGCGATTTCGAGCTCGTCCGCTCGCGGCAGCTCCTGCAGGTGCCGCAACGCGAAGTGCTCGAGAAAGAGCGGTGTCGTGCCATACAGCAGCGGGCGTCCCAGTCCCTCCGCCCGTGCGACGACGTCGATGAGTCCCCGCTCATGCAGCGACTTGAGCATCCCGCCTACGAATACGCCGCGGATCTCTTCGATCTCCGCGCGGCCGATGGGCTGCCGGTACGCAATGATGGCCAGCGTCTCGAGCGCCGCGGCCGACAGCCGCGACGGCCGCGCCGCGAGCTGGGCGCGCTCGATGGCCTCCGTGTACTCGGCGCGAGTGAGAATCTGCCATCCGTCGCCGAGCTCTACGAGTTCGACTCCGTGCCCTTCCGTGTCGTAATGCTCGCGAATCTCATCCAGCGCCGCGCTGACGCCGGCCCGTCCCGATTCCGCGTCGAGCGTCACCAGCTCGTCCATCGAGATGGGGCGCGCGCTCGCGAAGAGCGCCGCCTCAAGCAGCTTCGCTAGCGGCGTCACGCGTGATGTCCACGGAAGCAAAGGGCGCGCGCTGCACCATGCGGAGCTCGCCGATCCTCGCCATCTCCAGCAGGGCAAGCAGCATGGAGAGGACCTGCCACGGCTCCGCGTCGGACGCGACCACGTCGCTCCAGCGCAGGTGCGCTCGCATCGCGAGCACGGCGCGCAGGGTGACGATGGCCCCGGCGACGTCAATGGCGCGCGAGACAACGTCGTGCATCGCCGGCTCGCGGGTCGCGCGCAACACGCGGTCCACCGCCGCGAGCAGCTCGCCCAACGACAGCGCCAGCGGCGCGGCGGGCGCGGCGACCGCATCGGCGAAATAGGCGCGCGCAAAGCGGCCGCGCCGGTCTTCGCCCAGGCGCTCGAGCACGGAGACGACCTCGCGTACCTGTTGATATTCGAGCAGCCGGCGCACCAGCTCGGCACGCGGATCTTCCCAGGCGTCATCGCCCGCTCCACGCGGAAGCAGGAGCTGTGCTTTGATGCGCAGCAAACGGGCAGCCATCTCGAGATAATCGGCGGCCTGATCCAGCCCCATCAGGTGAACGCGCCCGAGGAATTGCTCGGCGACGCGCGCGATCGGAATGTCATAGATGTCCAGCTGTTCGTCGCGAATGAGCGACAGCAGCAGATCCAGGGGGCCGGAGAACTGGGACAGCTCCACGACGAAACTCTCGCCATCACCGCCATCCGCGCGCGGTCCGCGTCCCGGACCCTGCCCGCCCGCGCGCCGCACGTCGTCAGGCACCCTTTCATCCGGTGTGCGGTGCGCCGCCGGTATCTGAACGTCGTCAGGCACGCGAATATCGTCCGGCGCGCTCGGACTCCGACGGGGCTCGGTCCACTCGCCGGTCGGCTCACCGCCTGCGTCCGCGCCGTGCGTCATTGCGTCAACGGACTGGCGTGCACATACGGCACGAGCAGACGCTCGGCCGCGCCGTACAGCGTGCTCGCCGGTGATAGCCAGAGCGCGAGCACCGGGCGACCCAGCGTGACCAGCGCGACGAGAATGAAGAAGCCATACGGCCGCAGCTTCTCGTACTCGAGCGCCCAGGCCGGCGGGAGGATGTACTTCATCACCCGGGAACCATCGAACGGTGGTATGGGAAGCAGATTGAGCAAGACGAGTATCAGATTCAGGCTGATCCCCAGCAGCATCATGACCTGCAGGATGCCGATGGACGACGCGAGCACTGGCACCGCCGCGCCCAGCAGATACAGCGGCCAGACCAGCAGCGCGCACAGGACGGCGATGATCGCGTTCGCGGTGACGCCTGCGAGTGATACGACGATGTCACCGCGACGGTAGTTGCGAAAGTTGCGCGCGTTGATCGGACCGGAACGCGCGCCACCGATCGGGACGCCGGACATCGCGTAGGTGAGCAGCGGCAAGAGCACCGTGAAGAACGGATCCACGTACTTCACCGGGTTCCAGGAGAGATACCCCAGCTGGTACGATGTCGAGTCTCCCTGCTTCCATGCGGCGTAGCCGTGCGCGTACTCGTGCGCCACCATCGAGAAGAGCAGGATCGGGGCGGCGAGCAGTATCCTCTCGAGAGTATCCAACGGCGGCGGGAAGGAGTGCGAATGCCCTCACGGGCAGCATGTGGCGTTGGCGCGAAAGTTATCGCGTGCGTCGGACAGTGTCAAAGCACTGTCCCGCCTTGACATGAGTCGCTTCACGCGCTTACTTTCGCTGCTCGACAAGCCCTGAAAACTCCGGAGATTGTTTCGTGCCGAATATCGCGTCCGCGAAGAAGAACATGCGGAAGACCCGTGCGGCGACCGTGCGCAATCGCGCGCAGCGCGCCGCGCTCCGCACCGCGCTCAAGAAGGCCAAGGCGACTGAGGCCAGCGTTGACGAGCGCGACTTGGCTGTCACGCTGCTCGATCGGGCCGCCCGCAAAGGATTGATTCACCGGAACGCCGCGGCCCGGCACAAGAGCCGGCTCGCCAAGGCCGCGGTGTAAAGGGCGCGGACGCAGACGGCCCCTCGGAGTTCGACTCCGGGGGGCCGTCTCGCGTTCCGGCACCGCGCATGCGCCAACTCACATCGCGGCCAGCTCGCCGCCGCACCGCTCGCAGTACCACTCGGTCGGATAGTTCATCGTCCCACACTCGGCGCACTTGAGCGTCTTGATCTGCTCGACGGGCACGTCCTTCAGGAAGGACGGGACACCATTCGTCTCTCGGCGCTTGGAAACGTCGGACTTCTCGCTCTTGTCCGCGATTTTCGCGGCGGCCGGTTTGGCGTCAGCCTTCCCGGCGGGTGCCGCTGCCGCACTCGGGTGATGCTCGTCCGAGTACGACGGCCCCGACGCGGCATGCACCGGCGCCCCGCTCGCTTCGGGTATCCCCGCCAGCTTTGGAATGCTCGGGCTCGACGCTGACGGAGTCGGCGCGCGCGTCCCTGACGAGCCGGCGGTTGCCGGCGCGGACGACCCACCCTGCGCGCCGGTCGATGGCGACGAGGAGGCGGCTTCGCCAAGCGAGTTGAGAAAGGCCAGCTCATCGAAGCCCGCGGACGCGGCACCGGACGCGACGTCCCGCGACTTGCGGCCGCTGTCCTTCGCGCCGTCTTTCTTGCCACCGGCATCCGCGCGGCCACCCGCCGGCAGCGCGGAGGTTCCGCCAGCAGACATTGCCGCCTGCTCCGTCTGGGCACGGTTGCTGGCCATCGCGTAGATCTGTCGCACGCGCGCGAGCTCCGTCGCGATCCCGCCGCGCTCACTGCTCAATCGATTGATCTCGTCGTCACTCTTGCTCAGCAGGGCGTTCCACTCCGACGGCGTGAATTCGCCAACCGCGGCGCGCAACTCCGCCTCGTACTTGGCGTCCCGCTTCGCGTTCTCGTCGGCGAGCACGCGCGCCAGGCGAGCCTCCAGCACCGAGACGGTTTCCTGCAGCTCCGTCGTCCGTTGCGACAACTGGGTCATCACCGCCTGGAGCCGCGCCTCATAGTCGCCGCGCACACGCTCATAGACGTGGGGCGGCGTGTCCGACCGGCGCGTCTCGAGCGTGCCGAGCCACCCTTCGTAGCGTTGCCGCTCCAGCATCAGCGCGGACACGATCTCCATCGGATTGCTGCTCGAACTGGTCATGTACTCCTCCGCCAACTGTCCGGACTGGGACAGCCGGGATAAATCTCACCCGGGCGCGCGCGCTCGCGCTGAGTAACGATGGCCTGCACCTGATCCGCGGATAGCGGATTAACCTGTCCTAATAGACGGGCCGTGAGCAGGATGCGGGCCGTGTGCTCGAGGCTCTCCATCCGTTGATGGGCTAAGCTCAACGTCGGTCCAACTGTCGTCGCGCCGTGATTCGCGAGCAGAAATGCGTCATGGTCCGGAAGAAACGGCTCCAGCGCGTCCGCCAACGCCTCGGTGCCAGGCGTCGCATATTGCACCAACGGCACCCAGCCGACCTGAAAGATAACCTCAGGAAGGACGCACGCCATGAACCCTTCCCCGGCGACCGCGAAGCCCGTGGCGGTCGGCGGATGGGCATGCACGATGGCTCGGACATCCGGCCGCCGCGCGTAGATGCGGAGGTGCATGCTGATCTCCGACGACGCCCGTTCCCCGCCGCGCAGCCGGCGGCCATCCAGGCCGAGCTCGACAAGATCCTCCGGACGCACATCCACCTTGGAGACGCCCGCTGGCGTCACCAGAATCCGGTCGGGCGCGATACGCACCGAGACATTCCCGTCCGGGCCGGCAATCAGCGCCCTGGCGTACAGGCGCTGGCACACCTGGACGATCTCGCGCCGCGCCGCCAGCGTCGCGCTCATCGTGGGGTCACTCCGCCAGCCGGTGCACGAGAAGCCCTCCGACGATGGTGCACAGCGCGCGTCCTTGCAGGGTATGCCCCGCATACGGGCTGTTTCGGCCTTTCGACACGAAGCGCGCGGGCTCAACGACCCAGCGTCGCTCGGGATCGAAGACGGTGATGTCCGCGACGCCGCCTTTCTTGAGCGCGCCGCCCGGCAGACCGAAGATGCGCGCGGGCGCAATGGCCATGCGCTCGACCAGTGTCGCGAGATCGAGGATGCCGGGCGCGACGAGATACGTCATCAGCACCGCGAGCGCCGTTTCCAGTCCGACAATACCGTTGGGCGCGTCCGCGAACTCACGCTCCTTCTCGTCGTAATGATGCGGCGCGTGATCCGTCGCGACGACGTCGATGGTGCCGTCGCGCACCGCCTCCTGCAACGCCGCCACATCGGCCGGGGTGCGGAGCGGCGGATTCATCTTGGCGTTGGTGTTGTACCCCTCGCACTGTTCTTCCGTGAGCGAGAGATGGTGCGGACACACTTCCGCCGTCACCCGGATGTTGCGCTCCTTGCCCCAGCGAATGAGCTCGACGGAGCCCTTCGTGCTCATGTGGCAGAGGTGCACATGCCCTCCCGTCCGGCGCGCGAGGAGGATGTCGCGGATGACCATGATCTCCTCCGCTTCGGAGGGAATCCCCTTGAGGCCCATGCGCGCGCTCACCAGCCCTTCGTTCATCGCGCCGCCATGCGCGAGCGTGGGTTCCTCGCAATGGTCCGCGACCGGAATGCCGAAGGTGCGCGCGTACTCCAGGGCCGTGCGCATCAGGTGCGCGCTGACGACCGGCTTGCCATCGTCACTGACCGCCACCGCGCCCGCGCCCACCATCTCGCCGAACTCCGCGAGGGCTTCGCCGCGCTGGCCTAACGTGATAGCGCCGATCGGATACACACGCGCCGCGCCCGCGCGCTGTGCTTGCCGAGCGATGAAGCCGACAGCCGCCTGATTGTCGGTGACCGGTTCGGTGTTCGGCATGGCGCACACGGCGGTGAATCCGCCCGCGGCCGCCGACCGCGCTCCCGAGGCGATGGTCTCCACGTCCTCGCGTCCCGGTTCGCGCAGATGGCAGTGCACGTCCACGAACCCGGGGCAGACGATGGCGCCGGTGCAATCAATCACCTCCGCGCCATCGGGCTTGCCGATCCCCGATCCCACCGCGGCAATGCTGCCGTCCACGACGAGCAGGTCGCCCGTGCGGTCCAGCGCGCGCGCGGGATCGAGCAGGCGGCCCCCGCGCAGAAGGATGGGCTTCACGAGCCGCGGCCGCCGCGCGCGCCCTTGGCCGCCTCGGCCAGCTCGGGCCGGCCGCCGGCCAGCACTGCAGCGGCGACGCCGCCAAGCCGATGGACCCGGCCGACCCCGGACGCGGCTTCATGTTCGACGGCCGCATCGCCGAGGA
>JANNOC010000207.1:0-4250 GCA_031398865.1 Gemmatimonadota bacterium
GGTCGACGACGTGCACTTTCTCAAGGGGAAAGAGACCACCCAGGAGGAATTCTTCCACACCTTCAACGCGCTGTACGAGGCGGGGCGTCAGATCATTCTCACCAGCGATCGCCCGCCGAAGGAGATCCCCGGACTGGAAGCTCGGCTCGTCTCGCGTTTCGAATGGGGCATGGTCGCCGACATCGCGCTGCCGGCGCTGGATGTCGTCATCCGGGCGCGGGCCGACGCGTACGGTGTCTCCATGGCGGAGCTGCGGGGACAGCTCGGGCGAGCGCGCACGGAGCTCGCCCGCATGGTTCCCACCGGATGATCCGCGTGCTCCTCGTAGGATTCGTGCGACTGTATCAGGTCGGGCTGTCTCCGCTGCTCCCGGCGTCATGCCGTTATTATCCGAGTTGCTCGGCATACGCGATCGAGGCGCTGGAGCGCCACGGCGCGCTGCGCGGCGGATGGCTCGCCCTCAAGCGCCTCGGCCGGTGCCACCCGTTTCGTGCGGGTGGCTACGACCCCGTGCCCTAACGATTCCGACGGTGGTGTCCACGAATGGATAAGCGGTTCTTTCTCGCGCTGTTGCTTTCCGCGCTCGTCGTGGCGGTGGTGCCGCGCGTGTTCAAGATGACGTCGCCAGCTCCCGCGCGGAGGACGAGCGTGCCGGTGTCAGCGCCGGGTGCGAGCGTGCCGGCGCCAGTGGGGCCGACGAGTGCGTCGCCGATTACCACGGCGCCGCCGGAGAACGCGAGCGCGTTCGCGACGACGCCGTCGCTGCGGATTGAAACGACCGTCCTGACCACACCCAAGGCGTTGTACCGCTTCAGCAATCTCGGCGCGGCACTCATGAGCGCGGAGCTGCTGGAACATCGGGCGCTCGGTCGCAACGGCGGTCCGGCGCGTGTCGTCGCTCCGGGCGCACCGCTGTTACGGTATCGCTTGCTGATTCCGGGGGACACCGTGCGGCTCGATCGTCTCGTCTTCCAGAGCGCGCCGGGAGGCGCGGGCGAAGCCGTGCGGTACGTCGCGGGACTTCCCCGTGGCGGCCGGGTGACCATCGCCTACACGCTGGCGCCGGAGAGTTACGTCCTGCGCGTGCGCGGCACGGTGGACGGGGTGGAGGGCGGGTTTCTGCTCATGGATCTTCCGCCGTCGCTGATCTCGCAGGAAGGGGACACGATCGCCGATCAGCGGATGCTGTCGTATGCGGTGAAGCCACAGCGGCGGGGAGCGGTCGGGATCCCCTTCAGCAAGCTGGATCCCGGCGAGCGGTACACCGAGACGGGTCCCATCACCTGGGCGGCGGCGAAGAACAAGTACTTCCTTGTCGGCACGCTTACGGAAAAAGAGGACGCGCCGTTCTCCGAGGTGCGTGTCGAAGGCGGTGCGCGGACGAGCAAGACGCCGACGCTCGGCAGCGCGACGGTCGTGGAGGCGCTCGTGGACGGGCGCTTCGCCTTCGAAGTGTATGTGGGGCCGCAGGAATGGCGTCGCCTGAACGAGCTGGGCCGCGACTTCGAGAACGTGAATCCCTACGGCGGCTTCCTCCAGGGCATGGTGCAGCCGTTCGCCACGCTCGTTATGCGGCTGTTGCTGTGGATGCACAACGCCCTGAACCTGAGCTACGGGTGGGTGCTCGTCATCCTGGGTATCGCGGTGCGTCTGGTGATGTGGCCCCTGAACCAGCGCGCGATGCGCGCGAGCCTGCAGATGCAGCGCGTGCAGCCGCAGTTGCAGGAGGTGCAGAAGAAGTACGCCAGCACCCCGGAGAAAATGCAGGCGGAGATGATGAAGGTGTACAAGGAGCACGGGATGAGCCCGTTCAGCGCCTTCTCCGGGTGCTTCCCGCTGCTGATCCCGATGCCGGTGTTCTTCGCGCTGTTTTTCGTGCTGCAGAACACCATCGAGTTTCGCGGCGTGCCGTTTCTGTGGCTGGCGGACATCTCGCTGAAGGATCCGTTCTACGTGTTACCCGTCCTCACCGGGTTGACCGCGTTCGGACTGTCGTGGATCGGCATGAAGAGCGCCCCGCCGAATCCGCAGGCCAAGATGATGGCATACGCGTTCCCTGTCGTCATGCTCGTGTTCTGCATCCCCGCGTCCGCGGGGCTGAACATCTACTACACGGTGCAGAACCTGGCGGCGTTGCCGCAGCAGTGGCTCATCGGCCGCGAGCGCAAGAAGACGGCGGCGGCCGGTGCGACGCCTGCCGCCGCACCAGTACGACGGTGAGTACCGTGTTGTGTAGACCGCCGGCGGTGCGTTTTGGGGAGACCGGCTCATGGACCGCATCCTGACCGAATAGGCGCCGATCCGTGCGCATCACCTACGTCGGCCACGCCACACTGCTGCTGGAGATCGCGGGACGGCGGATCCTCACCGATCCGAATTTCGACCCCGCGCTCGGACGCTTCTTGCGACGTGTGAGTGCGCCAGGCATTGCGATCGACGCGCTGCCCGCGCTGGACGCGCTGCTCCTCACGCATGCGCATGCGGACCACCTCTCGTTCGATTCGCTGAACGCGCTGCCACGGGACATCCCGCTGTTCGCGCCGCCCGCGGTGGAACGGTGGCTGCGCCGCCTGGGCTACACGCACGCGGTGCCGCTCGCGCCCGGCGAGGAGGCCCGCGTGGGGGAGGTGGTGATTCACGCGGCCGCCGCGAAGCACCTCGGTGCACGATACGGCGTGGACCGGTGGCGCAGCGCGGCCAACATGTATCTGCTGGATGCCGCGGACCGCACGTGCTTCTTCGCCGGTGACACGGCGCTCACGCCGGACAGTGATCGCATGGTGCGCGACCGTGTGGCGACCAGCGGGCGCCGTCTCGATCTCGCGCTGCTCCCCATCGGGCACGCACCCTGGTGGAAGCCCGGATTCCGCCGAGGGCACCTAACGAGTGACGATGCGCTGACGCTGTTCGACCGACTCGATGCGCGTTTCTTCATTCCCTATCACTGGGGCACCTTCAATCATGTCACCGCGGGCGCTCACGACGCGATTACTGTGTTGCGCGACAGGCTCGCGACGTATCCGCGGCGTGACACGGTGCAGGTGATCGAGCCGGGGACCGCGTTCGACGTGCCGATGGGCGGCGTGTGACCGCCGTGGACGGCGCGACACCGGTGCCGTCGCCCGGAGGCTGGAGCCTTCCCGGGATGGACGACACGATCGTCGCGCGGGCGACCGCGGCGGGGCGGGGAGCGATCGCGCTCGTGCGCCTGAGCGGCGCGGCCGCGTTCGACATCGCGGGGACGGTGACGTCGCCCTGGCCTCTGCCGGCGCGCACGGCGCGACTGGTTGACGTGCGTGACCCGAGCGACGGCACGCTGATCGACCGCGCGATCGTGGTGGCGTACGGCGCGCCGCATTCCTACACGGGCGAGGACGTCGTCGAGTTCTCCACGCATGGTGGCCACGTGGTGCCCGCGACCCTCGTGGCCGCGCTCATCGCGGCCGGGGCGCGGGAGGCGCACCCCGGCGAGTTCACGCGCCGCGCCGTGTTGAACGGCAGGATGGATCTCATCCAGGCGGAGGCGGTCGGCGACCTCATTGACGCGCGCTCGCGTGCGATGCAGCGATCCGCGCTCGCCCAGCTCGACGGTGGTCTGTCACGGCGACTGACGTCGCTGCGCGCGGGAATCCTGGAGATCGACGCGCTCATCGCCTACGACATCGATTTCCCCGAGGAAGACGATGGTCCGATTTCGGCCGCGCGCGTTCTCGACGCCTGCGAGCGGGTGGAGCGGCAGGTCGCGGCGCTGCTCGCGACGGCATCGGCGGGCGAGCTGATTCGCGACGGCGCGCTGGTGGTGATCGCCGGCGCCCCGAACGCGGGGAAGTCCTCGCTTTTCAATGCGCTGCTCGGACGCGCGCGCGCGATCGTGACACCGGAACCCGGTACCACGCGCGACGCGATCGAAGCGGTGATCGAGGAGCACGGCTGGCCCATGCGCCTGGTAGACACCGCCGGACTGCGGGTGACCGCCGACACAGTAGAGCGGCTCGGCATCGAAGTCAGTGAGCGATATCTCGCGGGCGCGCACGTCGTGCTCGCGTGTGGCGAGCGTCTCGCACACGTGGCCGAGACGATGCGCATCGTGGCGGAGCACAGCACGGCGGCCGTGGTCCCCGTGCAGACGAAGTGCGATCTGCGCCTGGACGATGGCGTGGCGGCAGCGGCCGGTACGATACCGGTGAGCGCCGAGTCTGGCGACGGATTACGCGCCCTGACCGCGCGTATCGCGGAGACGTTGAGCGAGC
>JANNOC010000287.1:0-11425 GCA_031398865.1 Gemmatimonadota bacterium
TCGCCTACCTGCAGCGCAAGTCCGTCGAACTCTCCGGCGGCAAGCTCAAGCCTCTTCTCGTGATCCGCCATGACATTGCCCCGCGGGGCACCGTCACCCTGGACCTCCGCAACATCAGTCTCCATGATGCGGTGAATTCAGTATGCCTAATGGCGGATCTGGAAGCGAAGTGGTTCCCCTGGGGTGCCGGAATTGGCAGCAGACAGGCCGCGGCCGCTGTCACCGACCCGGCCGAAAAGGAAGCGACGGCCCAATAGCCGCAGTTTCCTCACGGTTAGGCCGGCAACAATTCCGGCACCTCTTTCCATTTCCGGTCCGGGGGGACGGGCAAAGGGATGCGAACTGTTAGGCGGACAGCTTCGTCCACTTCGCATTGGCTTTGGACGAGGCCACAACGGCTTCGATGAAGGCCATGCCGCGGACACCGTCCTCGATTCCCGGATAGTCGCTGGCGGGGTCCTCTTTGGCGGGCTTGCGCTTTTCGAGGCAATTTTTTCCGCATTATGAAGGATATGTTGGTTGCACTGCTCGAGATGCTTGACGGCCTTCTTCATCACTTCGGCACTCTGCAGCACGAAGGGAAGAATGAGTTCCCCCGCGCCGAACTTGTCGCCGACTTCCTTCATCGCCGGGAGCAGCACCTCGTTGAGAATGCGCACGGGATGCTCGCGCACCCCGGCCTCGTCCAGCACCGCTTCGATGTTCTCCTTCTTGCGATGCAGGATCTGCCAATTGATCCGCTGTTCGGGAGTCATCCCGGCGGTGGGGTCCTCCCTGGTTTTCTCCTCGACGCCCCCCTGCTTAGCCGCGATGTCGTAGTGTTCTATGAAGCGCTGCAAGGCGTCGGGCCGGCGATAGTACACGAGGTCGTCGGCGAGATCGCGCTCCTCCGTCGGGATCTCCGCGTACGGCCGCACGTGTGCGGGATTGATGATCGCCGCATCCAGCCCAGCGGCGACGCAGTGGTGCAGGAACACCGAGTTGAGCACGGCGCGCGCGTCGAGGCCGAGGCCGAAGCTCACGTTCGAGACGCCCAGCACGGTGAACACGCCCGGCAGCTCGCGCTTGATCAGGCGGATGCCTTCGATCGTCTCTGCCGCGCTCTCATTCCATTCCGCGTCGCCCGTAGCGAGAGTGAACGTCAGCGCGTCGAAGATGAGGTCTTCCGGGAGCAGCCCGTACTCGTTCACCACGATGTCGTGAATCGCGCGCGCGACCTCGAGCTTGCGCGCGCGTGTCTTCGCCATCCCGATCTCGTCAATAGTGAGCGCGACCAGCGCGGCGCCGTGCTTCTTCGCAAGCGGCACGACGGAGTCGATGCGCTTGCGTCCATTCTCCATGTTGATGGAGTTGATGATCGCCCGCCCCGGAATGTGCTCCAGCGCGGCTTCGATCACCGAGGCTTCGGTGGAGTCGATTACGAGCGGTGTCTCCACGCTCATGGAGAGCAGCTTCACCACCTTGGACATCTGCTCCGCTTCGTCGGCGCGCTCGGTGAGCGCGACGCACACGTCGAGCACGTGCGCGCCGCTGTCCACCTGATCGCGCGCCACCGCGAGAATGCCCTCGTAGTCGTCGTCCAGCAGCAGCCGCTTCACTTTGCGTGATCCCTGCGAATTGACGCGCTCGCCGATGAGCAGCGGCGGCGGATCCTGGTGCAGGGTGAGCGCGCGCATCGCGGAGCTGACGCGCGGCACATGCGGACGATGCGGCCCGTCGAGTGGCACCGACGCTGCCGGCGCGAGCGCGCCGACACGCTGGACGATTTCCCGGAGATGCTCGGGCGTCGTGCCGCAGCAGCCGCCGACGATGCGCACGCCGAAATCGCGCACGAAGCGCTCCAGCTCCAGCGCCATCGGGACCGGCTCCAGCGGATACACCGCTTCGCCGACGCCGGTATTGATCGGCAGGCCGGCGTTCGGGATCACGGAGATCGGTCGCGACGCATGCTCGGCGAGATACCGCACCGGCTCGCGCATGTGCTCCGGGCCGGTCGAGCAGTTCAGTCCGAGGACGTCGATCGGCAGCGCTTCCAGAGTCGTCATCGCGCTGGCGATGTCGGTGCCGAGGAGCATGCGACCGCTGGTATCCAGCGTGATCTGCGCCTGCACGGCGACTCGACGCCCGATCTCCGTGAACAGGCGCTCGAAGCCGGCGAGCGCCGCCTTCATCTCGAGAATGTCCTGCGCCGTTTCCACCAACAGCACGTCCACGCCGCCTTCCACGAGATACTTCGCCTGCTCGTAGTAGTTGTCGCTCAGCTCCGCGAAGGTGATGTCGGACAGCGCGGGGTCGCTGCTGGACGGCAGCATGCCGGTAGGCCCAATTGATCCGGCCACGAAGCGCGGACGCTCGGGGGTGGCGTACTTGTCGCACGCCGCGCGTGCCAGCCGCGCCGCGGTGACGTTGATCTCACGCACCTTGTCACCCAGTCCCCACTCGTGCAACCGTCGCGGCGTGGATTGGAAGGTGCACGTCTCCACGACATCGCAGCCGACGGCGAGAAAGGACTCGTGAATCCCCTGGATCACATCCGGCCGCTTGAGGACCAGATAGTCGTTGCACCCCTCGAGCTCTTTCCCGCCGAAGTCCTCCGCGGTCAGGTTGTGCCGCTGGATATTCGTCCCCATCGCGCCATCATAGACGAGGACGCGGCGGGCCAGCTCCTGGAGGTACCGGGACTGCGAGGTGGATGCGCTCATGGTGCCGTGCTGGAAACGACAAATGCCCGAACGCATGAGCGCCGGGCCGGCGCTTTAGCGAATGTTTTACGTGGCCGCAATTTGCCTGAAATCGCCACGACTTCGGTTGTGAACTTCTTGTAGCAAGATAGAGGGGCACGGCCGTGCGCACAATGCCAGTCGCCCAACTACAGACGCGGGTGGTCCTCCGCGGGCGTATCCACATGGCCCCGGCCTGCAGCCACCGCGCGGTCCCTGACCGACTGCACCAGCGCGACGAGCCGATGGCGTTCCAGCGGAAGCGTGAGGTCCGCGAGCACCACGCGCAGGAGCGAAGCCGGCAGCGGCATCGGGGCCGGGCCGGTGCGGTACAGCAGCACCGCGCCCCCCGGGGCGAGTGACAGTCGCTGCACGTCGCCCCCCGCCAGCGCGAGCGCTCGCTCTACGACGGCGACGAGCGGCCGCTCCGCCGATGCGAGTTGCAGCCCTTCCGTCAGCGAATGTGCTATGACCGGACGGTGCCCCGCGGTCCCGAGTGTCTGCGCGAGACCCTCGATGAGGGGAAAGTCCGAACCCACCAACAGTATCGTTGACATCTCGATTTCGTCTGCAGCCATATCCAGGTCGTCGTCGGCTAGCCCAAGGCCCGGCTAGTTGTCACGTCCACTCCGCCCCCAATCCATCGTTCCCCGCGGCCCGCCAGCAATGGCGCAGCGTAGGGGTAGCCATCTACCGCAAATCGAACACCGTTGGCGCTGAACCCCCGCCACAAGGGGTTAAACGAGACTCAGAAGGACACCCTCGATCAGCCAGAGGGCAAACCACGCCACGATGGGCGTGATGTCCATCACACCCACCATCGGAATGACCTGTCGCAATGGTCGCAACAGCGGCTCGGTGAGGCGGTATGACCAGCCGATCCAGCGAGAATATGGAGAGAGCCTGACCCAGGACGAAATGACGCGCACCGCGAGCGCCAGCTTGAGCACGGCAATCGTGACCGACACGAAAAAGCGATACACGCCGGCGGGCCCGCTCTGAAATGCAAACGCGAGCGTCACGATCTGATTGCGAACGAAGCCGAGCAGCGTGAGCAGGAGGATGCCCGCGACGACGACGAACACCAGCGCCCACCACGGGGCCGCCGTCGGCATCCCCCCCGCGCGCACGATGCGGCGTTCGATCGGCATGAGCAGAGGGTCTACCGAAGTGCGCACGAAGCGCGCGACAGCGCCGAAGGGACTCAGCCGACGCGTGCGCACGAGCCAGTCGACGAGCGCCACCGCACCCACCGCGAGCCCCGCGCCGAATACAGCGACGCGCAGCACGCGAAGGATGGCGTCCAGTGCGCTGACGAAGGCGTTCACGGCGACGACCTCGCGGTCACCGCGCGCTGAGTGCCGGAAGCATCATGCTGAGGTTGCGCACCAGGAAGGCAAAACGATCCGCGACCTCCTCGATCTGCTTCGTCGTGGGTTTGCCGGCGCCGTGCCCCGCCTTGGTCTCGATGCGAATGAGCACCGGTGACGGTCCTCCATGCGCCGCCTGCAGCGCCGCGGCGAACTTGAAGGAGTGACCCGGTACCACGCGGTCATCGTGGTCGGCGGTCGTCACCAGCGTGGCGGGATACGCGACACCTTTCTTCAGATTGTGCAGCGGCGAGTATGCGCGC
Source organism: Gemmatimonadota bacterium (assembly GCA_031398865.1). Taxonomy (GTDB): domain Bacteria; phylum Gemmatimonadota; class Gemmatimonadetes; order Gemmatimonadales; family Gemmatimonadaceae; genus JANNOC01. The sequence goes on from JANNOC010000287.1 coordinate 4,354, forward strand.
AGCGCGGGGAACTGCGTCGAATCATCGGCGGAGCCGTAGTCCGAGACCCACGCCCACCCGATCGTGAACTTGTGGAAGCGGAGCATGTCCATCACGCCGACCGCGGGAAGCGCGGCCCCGAACAGTTCGGGGCGCTGGGTCATTGCCGCGCCGACAAGCAGTCCGCCGTTGGAGCCACCCTGAATGGCCAGCTTCGTCGGCGACGTGTATTTCTCGCGAATCAGATACTCGGCCGACGCGATGAAATCGTCGAAGACGTTCTGCTTGCGCGCGAGCGTTCCCGACTCGTGCCATTGCTTTCCGTACTCACCGCCGCCGCGCAGATTTGCCACCGCGTACACGCCGCCCATTTCCAGCCACACGAGCGTCGCCGGAGAGAAGCCCGGGGTGAGGGAGACGTTGAACCCGCCGTAGCCGTACAGGAGCGTCGGATTGTTCCCGTCAAGCGAGAGCCCCTTCTTCGCCGTCACGAAGATCGGAACGCGCGTGCCGTCCTTGCTCGTCGCGAAGAGCTGTTTCGTCTCGTAGGGGCTGACGTCGAAATCCACCTTCGGCGCCTTCACCACCGCGCCGCGCCGCTTTACGAGGTCGTACTTGAAGACGGTGGTTGGGTACAGGTACGACGTGAACGCATAGAAGAACACGTTCTCGTCAGGCTTGCCAGAGAAGCCGCTGACGCTGCCCATGGCGGGGAGCGCCAGGTCGCCGTGGGCGACGCCCGACAGCGAGTGCACCTTCACGCGGGAATGCGCGTCGTGCAGGTAGCGGGCGACCAGTCGCTGCCCGAAGAGCGACACTCCCTGCAGCGCGTCATCCCCCTCGGGAATGATCGTACGCCACCGCTCTTCCTTGGGCGCGTCGAGACTCACCGCGATGACCCGCCCCTTTTCCGCATTGCGGTTGGTAAGCAGGTAAAAGGTCGTGCCGACGTTGCCGATGAAATCGTAGCTCGCGTCGAAATCGTCGAACAGCTTGACCATCGGCGCGGTGACCCGCGGTGATTTGGCGTAGTTCAGGTCGATGACGTACAGCCGGTTCTTGTTCGCGGTGGACTCCGTGATGTACACGATGGCGTACATGCCATCCTCACTCACTTCCGCGGAGAACATCCAGTCCGGCTGGTCCGGGCGCTCGTAGATGAGCACGTCGCGCGACTGCGGGCGGCCGAGGCGGTGATAGAAGAGCTTCTGATTACGGTTGGTCCCCGTGCGCGCATTCTCGCCGGGCGCCGGCGCGTCGTAGCGGGAATAGAAGAAGCCCTTGTTATCCTGCGTCCACGACATGCTGGAGAACTTCACCCAACGCAGGGTATCCGCGAGATCGCGCCCCGTCTGGACGTCGCGCACCCGGAACTCCTGCCAATCCGAGCCGCTCACCGACACGCCGTAGGCGAGATACCTGGCGTTAGGCGATACATCCAGCGTCGAGAGAGCGACCGTGCCGTCCGAGGACAACCTGTTTGGATCCAGGAGCACGCGCGCCGGCTTCTTGGACGACTCCTTCACGTACAGCACGGACTGGTTCTGCAGTCCACTGTTCTCGAAGTAGAATGTCTTGTCGTTTTCCGTGAAGGGGACGCCGTACTTGGGATAATCCCACACCTTGGTCAGCCGTCCGCGAATCGCGTCACGCTCCGGGATGGCGCCCAGATACGCGAACGTGATGGCGTTCTGCGCTTCGACCCAGGCCTTGGTCTCCGGGGAATCCACGTCCTCGAGCCAGCGATACGGATCGGTGATCGCGGTGCCGTGGTAGACGTCCGTCTGTTCGGTGATCCGTGTTGGCGGATACGATGGCGACGTGCCGGATTGGGCGTCCAGCCGGCCGCCCGCGCTCGCGAGCGCCAGCGCGGCGAGTGCCGGGGCGAGAAGCGCGCACAGGCGCGCACGTGAGCACACAGATGGCATTGGCGTGTGGCCGTAGGAGGCGTCGGACGATGTGGAGGCGGGGCGACGAAGCGAGCCGCATCCGGACTCAGCCTAATCTACTACCCCGCGAGAGCCCGGCGAGTTGGCGTGGGCTTTGGTGGAGCTAGGTGGCCGGGGCGGGGAAGAACGAGGTCGTTCCGCCCGTTCTCCCTCCGCGCCTTCCCTCTAGGCGACGTGCAGCCCGCGCGGACGCTCTCGTCTCGCTGATCGTAGATGGCGAAGGCGAACTGGCCGTTCAACCGATGCACCATCTCCGCGCCCCACTCCTCGTACGCGTGCACCAGCACCTCGGTGTCGCAGCTGGTGCGAAAGCGATGTCCCGCGCCCTGCAACTCGTGGCGCAGCTCGATGTAGTTGTAGACCTCGCCGTTGTAGATGATGAGCACGCGTCCGTCTTCGTTGGACATCGGCTGCCGCCGCCAGCCAGATCGATGATGCTGAGGCGAACGTGAGCCAGCCCGACGCGCTGCCCCGAGTAGAATCCGTAACCGTCCGGTCCACGATGCCGAATCGCCGCGGCCATGCGCGACAGCGCCTCATTCGAGACGCCAGAGGGCACGCTGCGAGCGATGCCGGCGATGCCGCACATTACCGTCGCACCGGGCTCGTGTGATCCAGTTCGGACACGGGTTCCACCAGTTGCGGCGGCATGTGCAGATACCGCGTGGTCGCGCATCGGACCTGATGAGATTGTGGACGTGCTTTTCGCGAGCGGTGCAATCCAGGAAGGGCTAGTGACGACGGAGCCAGACGCGCAACGTGGCGAGCGCATCGTCGCGTATGTAGTCTTACGCACGGCGGAACGCTCGAGCGGCTGGAGCAATACAGCCGCACGGAGCTTCCGCGATACATGCAGCCGGCGCGCATCGAAGTGCGGTCAAACATTCCCCGGCTGGTGAGCGGGAAATACGACCTGGCGGCCATCAAGGCCGAACGCGTGTGATGCGCGCCGAGTGCCGCGTGTACCTTTCCTGTGACTTCTCAATCCTGGAGCGCTCACGTGGCGGGTGACGGACACATGGCGCTGGTGACGGGCGGGGCGGGGTTCATCGGTTCGCATCTCAGTGACCGCCTCCTTGCCCTGGGTCATCGCGTACGGGTGGTGGATAATTTTTCCACGGGCGACCGGAAGAACCTGGCGCACATCGGCGATCGCATCGAGCTGATCGAGGGTGACCTGTGCGATGAAAAGATCTGCGCGCGCGCGGTGGATGGCGTGCAAACTGTGTATCACGTCGCGGCCTTGCCGAGTGTTCCTCGCTCGCTCAAGGATCCGTGGGGGTCACACGATGCGAACGTGAATGCGACGGTGCGCCTGCTGCAGGCGGCCCATCGCGCGGGGGTGCGCCGCATCGTGTACTCGAGCTCCAGCTCTGTCTACGGCGACACACCCGTCCTTCCGAAGGTCGAGTCTGTCGAGCCGCTGCCGCGATCGCCGTACGCCGCGTCCAAGCTGGCCAGCGAGCAGTACGTGCTGGCCTACTCACGCGCGGGGCTCGTCGAGGGCGTTGCGCTGCGGTACTTCAACGTATTCGGACCGCGGCAGAGTCCCGCGTCTCAGTACGCGGCGGTCATTCCGCTCTTCATGGCGGCGGCGTTGGACGGCAGGCCGGTGACGGTGTTCGGCGATGGCGAGCAGACGCGCGACTTCACGTATGTGGACAATGTCGTCGAGGCGAACATCCTGGCCGGAACACGACCGGCGGATCGTGCAGCCGGCCAGGTGGTCAACGTCGGTGCCGGTGATCGCACGACGCTGAACCAACTTATTCAGCTGATACGGGAGGTGAGCGGACGCGAGATCCTGGCGGATTATGCATCGACTCGCGCCGGTGACGTGCGCGACTCGCTCGCGAGCCTCGATCGAATACGCGCCGTGCTGGGCTACGAGCCGGGCGTAAAGCTCGCGGACGGGTTGCGCAGAACCTGGGAGTGGGTCGTCTCCCGCTCGGGTCGTGCCGCGACATATGCCCCGAGGAACTCCGCATAGCGAGGATCGCGTGAAGCTGCTGCATATCGTCGGCGCCCGCCCGAACTTTCCCAAGCTGTCGCCCGTGTATCGCGCGGCGATGGCGGCGGGGGTGAAGCAGGTCGTTGTCCATACTGGCCAGCACTACAGCGACGCGCTCTCCGGTGCGTTCCTTCGCGATCTCGGAATCCCCGAACCGGAGATAAATCTGGCGGTGGGAAGCGAGAGCCACGCCGTGCAGACGGGCATCATCATGCAGCGGCTCGAGCCCGTTCTCATCGCCGAGGACCCCGACTGGGTTGTCGTCTACGGCGATGTGAATTCCACGATGGCCGCGGCGATCGTGGCGGTGAAGCTGGGCTTGCGTGTGGCGCACGTGGAGGCGGGGTTGCGCAGTTACGACCGCACCATGCCGGAGGAGATCAATCGGCTGGTCACCGACCGGCTCGCGCATTTGCTACTCACCCCGTCGCGTGGCGCGGACGAAATCCTGCGCGGCGAGGGCGAGCCGGACGAGGAAATCGTTTTCGTCGGGAACGTCATGATCGACACGCTGTTCTACGCGCTGGAAGCGGCCCGGCGCGACGCCTATCGCACGCGAATCGGCGTGGACGGAAGCGCGGTCGTGGTGACGCTGCATCGGCCGTCGAACGTGGACCATCCGGCCCGCCTCGAGGCGATTGCGCAGGCGCTCCGCGAGATCGCGGAGGAGCGCACCGTGGTTTTCCCGGTGCATCCCCGGACAAGGCAGCGCATGACCGCGGCCGGGTTGGACCTCGGCGCAGTGCGGGTGCTCGAGCCGATCGCGTATGTCGAGATGCTGGATCTGGTGGATGGTGCGCACGTGGTCATCACGGACTCCGGCGGATTGCAGGAGGAGACCACGGCGCTGGGCGTGCCATGCCTCACGGTACGCGAGAACACGGAGCGGCCCGTAACGATCACGGAAGGAACCAACCGCCTCGCGCCAGATCCGCAGGAGCTGCCTGCTCTGGTCCGATCCGCCAAGCGCCCCGCTCAGCTGCGCCGCCCGGAAGGGTGGGACGGCCACGCCGCTGAGCGCATTGTGCGCGCGTTGCTCGATCGCCCGCGGCCCAGTCGCTCCTGATCCCTTCCCGAAAACGAAAAGGGGCAGGCGCACCGCGCTTGCCCCGACTGCGTGGACTCCAAGGTCGGTGTGCTACCAGCCGCCCTTCTTGAAGAGAATGACTGGCACCGTTTTGAGCATGATCTTCATGTCTTCCGAGAGGCTCTGGCGCCTCAGGTACTCCAGGTCGAACTCGACCTTCTTGCGTACGTCGTCGATGGTGGTGTCGTACGAGTGATTGATCTGGGCCAACCCGGTAATTCCGGGCTTCGAACGCTGTCGCATGGGGTACTCCGCGATGTTGGCGCGCAACTCGGCGAAGATGCTGGGACGCTCGGGACGTGGTCCGACGATGTTCATGTCACCGCGCAGGACGTTGAACAGTTGCGGCAGTTCGTCCAGACGCGATTTCCGGAGAAACGATCCGATCGGCGTTACGCGGGGATCGTTCTTGGTCGCCCACACCGCGCCGGTTCCCTTCTCCGCGTCCACGCACATCGAGCGGAACTTGTAGATCGTAAACGGCGCACCGCCCAGGTCGCCGCCGCGACGGCAATACAGCGCCGCCGTACGATGGCAGCGGCGATCCAGACCGACGCGCGTCTGGCTGTACATGATGGGTCCGCGCGAGGTGAGCTTCACCGCGATCGCGACGAGTGCCATGATCGGGGCAGCGATCACCAATGCGATCACGGCCAGCACGCAATTGACAACCCGGTTCACGACCTCCGACCGCTCGCGTGGCGTAGCGTTGACGCTCGTCGCCAGCGTGCTGCTCGTTCCGCGGGAGATGAGGCTGACGTCAGCCGGCCCCGCCAGCGTGCGCACTTCGCCAGAACCAGGCGCGCCGGGCGCCACGACCGGCCGGGAGCGTCGCTCGCCGGGGCGAAGCGTCACTCCCATCGGATTTGGCACCTGTGAGAGCGGGAGGTTCATGCTCGGGTCACTCTAGAAAAGCCGGGTCGCGCCGTACACGGACACGATAAGGCCGCCGATCACACCTGCGGTCTGGAGCACCGATCGAAAGCTGCGATCGCTGCGACGTCCAATCACGAGCTCATCGCCCGCGCGCACGCCAAGCTGGTCCAGCGTGTATCCCAGCGCGACCGCGTGCTGCACGTCTTCCTTGGGTAGCAACTCCGCGTTGTCGCGCCGGATGCTGACGTGCTGAAGGTTGGCGATGCCGGATGGCCCCCCGGCGACCATGATTACGTCGCTCACGAGCAGATCCGGGGCGACTGCGAAGTACCCGGGGCGCAGGACCTCGCCAAGAACGGCGATGCGTACGAGTGAATGCGCCGCGACAACCGGGTTTCGTATGTAACGGCCGATCTCTCGCGTCAGATGTCCCTGCAGCTCGGAGCGAAGCACACCATCGAGGAGCACGTCGCCGACATTCGGCAGCACCAGGCGGCGTCCCGCGCGCACGACGAAAGTGTCGGCAAGGGTGGCGTCGTTTTCGACCGAGAGGACAATCCTGTCGCCAGGCTGGAAATCACCCAGGCGCAAGCGTTCGCGGATGCGTGCTGCTTCCCTGGAGGAACGCGCGCGCGCTTCGGACGACGAGTCGCGAGTAGCAGCAAGACGCTCGGCTTCGAGCAGCGCCGCGTCCAACACGCTGCGGGAGGAATGCGCCGTGGAGGCGCGCGGACTGACAGCTTGTGCTCCAACCGGCTGGCAGATGACGATGCCAAGGGTCGCGGCGGCAGCCAGTCCTGCCAGCCGGCGGAGCCGACGAGTATGCGATAGTGGCGACGGTATGCGGGGCGGCATTGTGCGCGACGCTTATGCACCCCGTGTGCTTGTCTTCGTTCGGACTCTGGTGCGATTCCTAAAATGCTGCGACGGAATGCTTTGCGGTGTCGCTTTGAAAATGTGCGCGCGTCCGGCGGCAGTGAAATTGTGGCACGGCAACAACAGAATCGTACATCAGTACTACAGCGCTAACGGGAGAGAACAGCCGGAAGTATGGGAAACCCAAAGGGGTGGAGGCCCATGAACTGAAACTGACGAGCCGCCTCGGGACTTTTCGCAATCGATCGACTTGCGTTACATTCCTACATCGCTCCGTGTGGCACAAGCGCGGCA
>JANNOC010000490.1:0-5407 GCA_031398865.1 Gemmatimonadota bacterium
CCCGCGCTCGCGCCCGCGTGCAGGTGCGCGCTGGATCCCTCGTGGACGTTCGCCTGGACGACGTGGTGGACGACTACGATTTCGCGGGCACGTTGCTCTGCGTGCCGGAGTCACCGGCGCCCGTGCGGGCACCGCACGCCGCGCGTCGCCTTCCGATGCTGGCGACGACGATCGGGAGCTTCGGGCGGTGACGTCGAACTCCGCCGCGATCATGGCGCGTGCGCGCGCCATCTTTCCCGGCGGTGTCAGCTCTCCGGTGCGCGCGTTCGGAGGTGTTGGTGGCGAGCCCTTCGTGGTGGAGAGCGGTGATGGCGCACGCATCTGGGATGTGGATGGACGCGAGCTGATAGACTACGTCCTGTCCTGGGGAGCGCTCGTGCTCGGGCATGCGTCACCCCCCGTGCTCGACGCGCTCGCCGCCACGATGCAGCACGGCACGACCTTCGGAATCCCGACTGCGCTCGAGGTCGAGCTAGCGGAGCTCATTGTGCAGCGGATGCCTCACCTCGAGATGCTGCGCTTCGTGTCGAGCGGAACCGAGGCGACCATGAGCGCGATCCGGCTCGCGCGGGCCCACACGGGCCGGGATACCATCCTGAAGTTCGCCGGCTGCTATCACGGACACGCCGATTCCTTTCTGGTGCGCGCGGGCTCCGGTGTCGCGACGCTCGGACTGCCGGACTCGCCGGGCGTGCCCCGCGCGCTGGCGGCGCTGACGCTCACTGCTCCCTTCAACGACCTGGACGCAACTCAGGCGCTGGCACGCGTGCACCGCGGCCAGCTGGCCGCGATCATCGTGGAGCCGGTCGTCGGCAACTCGGGTTTTATTGCGCCGGTTGACGGCTTTCTGGAGGGCCTGCGCGCGCTGGCGGACGAGACCGGCGCGCTGCTGGTGTTTGACGAGGTCATGACCGGCTTTCGGATCGCACCAGGCGGGGCGCGCGAGCGATTCGGCGTCACCGCGGACCTCACGACGTTAGGCAAGGTGATCGGCGGCGGGCTGCCGATGGCGGTGTATGGTGGCCGTCGTGATCTGATGACGCAGATCGCCCCCACCGGACCGGTGTATCAGGCCGGCACGCTCTCCGGAAATCCGCTTGCGATGGCCGCGGGGCTCGCCACGCTCCGGATGCTGACTCCCGACCTGCATCACCGCATCGAGGCACGCACCGCGAGGCTGGTGACGGGGATACGAGAGATCGCCTCACGGGCCGGCGTTCCGTTCACGGCGTCGCATGCCGGCTCCATGTGGGGCATGTTCTTTCATCCCGGGCCCGTGCGATCTTTCGACGACGCGGCGCGGAGTGACATCGCGCTGTATCGCCGGTTCTTTCACGCCGCGCTGGCGCGTGGCGTGTATCTCGCACCGTCGGCGTTTGAAGCCGCGTTCGTCTCGGCCGCACACGGTGACCGGGAGATCGACGCCACACTGGAGCGATTGGAGGGTGCGCTGCGTGTTGCACGTGCGTAAGCTGGTCCTTGCTGGGGTCACGGTGCTTATCGTGGCGGCCTGCGCCGCGACGCTGTCGCCCCTCGATGCGCCCGCGCGCGGCCGTGATGACGATGACGGTCGCGTGGTGCGCGTCGCCCTGGCGACGCATGCCTCCAGCGTCAGCCTGTCCGGCAGCGCCGAATGGCGTCTGTACGATGGCGGCGGCCAGAGCGTGCTTCTGCGCGGGGGGCGTGACGATATCTGGCGCATCGAGCGGCAGTCAAGCGGTCGTCTCAGAGCAGTCGGTTCCGGCGGAACGGCAACCGCGTGGCGTGAGGGACCGCTGGTGCTTCGTCCGATCGCGCGCGAAACACTGGTGATGTCCAACGGGAAACGCTACCGCGGGGAGATTCGTGTGCTCGCCGCCACGGACTCGGGCATGCTGGTGGTGAATCACCTGCCGCTCGAGGACTATCTGCGCGGTGTCGTGCCGCTGGAGATCGGCGATCGCACGCCCGCGGAGGCAGCCGCGGTCGAGGCGCAGGCGGTTGCGGCCCGCAGCTATGCCGTCGTCCGACTTGGGGGGACGACGGCGCAGCGCCCATACGATCTGCTGTCGACGGTGTCCGACCAGGTGTACGGTGGCGCCGACGCCGAGCGTCCGGTGTCGACTGCCGCGGTGACGGCGACACGCGGCCTTGTGCTGGCATACGGGGGACGTCCCGTGAGTGCGCCGTACTCGTCCACGTGTGGCGGGTCCACCGCGGAAGCGCCCGAGCTGTGGCGAAATGTGGCAGAACCCTTTCTGCAGCGCGTCAGCGACCGCATTGCGGATACGGACCGCTACTTTTGCGATCCGTCTCCGCGCTTCCGGTGGACACGATCGTTCACCGGCGCGGAGCTGGATGCCGCGGTGGGGCGGTATCTGCGGACGTATGGAAGCGTGCCAACGAGTGGGCCGGGGCACGTGCGCGCACTCAGAGTGAACGGTCGCACGTTGTCCGGACGCGTCGAATCGCTCACCGTGCAGACGGATCGCGCCGAGTGGTCGCTCCGGGGCAATGACATGCGCTTCGTTCTGCGATCTCCCAGTGGCGAGATTCTCAACAGCACGTATTTTAGCGTCGAGTCGGTAGCGCTCGGCGGGGACGGCCTCGTGCGCTCCCTCACTCTCCGTGGCCAGGGGTATGGCCACGGCGTCGGAATGTGTCAGTGGGGCGCGATCGGGCGTGCGCGCGCGGGTCTGGATTTCCGCACGATTCTGCAGACCTATTACCCCGGGACGACTATTGAAAGCATGGGTTGAGCGGCGGTGTCGAGGGGCGATCATCGCGTCCGCGCTCCTGGTCGCGAGCGGGACACGCACGGAGGCGCAGGTCCAGGGCTCGTTGTTCGAGCGACTGAATCTCGATCGCCTGCGGCTCACGGCGCTCGGCGTCGGTGTCGGCGCCGTCAAGCCGTCGCGACTCCTCGCGACGAGCGCATACTCGCTGTACTCGGACTACGGCGAGATCGTGCCAGGGTGGCGCGTGGTCTTCGGCGCGACGTACTGGAAATCGGAGTACAAGGAAAACTATCTCGAGGAGTTTGCGGACACGGTCGAACAATCGCTCCTGCCGGATACCGTGTCGCTCGAGATCGGACGCGTCACGATGTCCGACATCGCGTTGTCCACGGATTTGCGATGGACGCCATTCGCGGGAGCAACGACGTTGCGTCCGTATCTGGGTGGAAGTCTTGGCGTGCACGTACTCAACGCCGAGGGGGGGCTGATCGCCGGCACGTTCATCGAGAGCGCGCTCGACAACATCACCGCCGGTATCGGTGGTGTCGCTGGCGTGGATGTTCTGTTGTTCAAGCGCCTGCTGGTGGGCGGGCAGGTGCGCTATGATCTGCTCACCGGCGCGCGCTTCGGGTCCGCGCGCGTGGTGGCCAGTTATCTCTTCGCGTCGCCGCGCCGCACGGAGTTGTCGCCGTGAAGCAGGCGGTGCGCATCGGCGTCGTGGGCGCAGGAGCGATCGCGCAGCTTACCCACCTCCCCGTGCTCGCGAAGATGCGCAGCGCGGAATTGGTGGCGTTGTGTGACAACGACAATGCCAAGGCGCGCGCGCTGGCGGAGCGTTTCGGCGTGCGCGACGTCTTCCCCGACATCGAGGATCTCCTGGAGTTCGATGACTTGGACGCGGTCGTGATCGCCACGCCGAACCACTTGCACGAACCACACGTCCTCAGCGCACTCGCCGCGAAAGTGCACGTCCTGTGCGAGCGTCCACTCGCCCTGAACGCCCGCGGTGTGGACCGCATTCTCGCCGCCGCCACGCGCGCGGACCGCAAGGTAGCGGTGGCCAACAACCACCGCTTTCGCACCGACGTGCAGTCGCTGGAGCGCTTCCTCAAGGGCGGTGAGCTGGGTCGTCTGGTGGGCATTCGCGCGGGACACTACCAACTGCGTCATCGCTTCGACGGGTGGCGGTATCGGAGAACCGAATCCGGCGGCGGCGTCTTCTTCGAGCATGGCTTCCCCCTGCTCGATCTCGCGCTGTGGCTTTCTGACTTTCCTGATCCCGTTCGGGTCACCGCGCACATGGATCGCGGCAAGGGCACGAACGCGGTCGAGGATGCGATGTTGATCCAGCTGGAATGCGGGCAAGGGCTGTCGTATTCCTTCGATCTGTCGTGGTCGTACGTCGGGGAAGACGACCGCTGGTGGTTCGAGGTGCTTGGCACTCGGGGGAGTGCGCGCCTGGCGCCGCTGCGTGTCGTGAAGGAGCTCAACGGAAAGGCTATCGACGTCTCGCCAACGGGAGCGGCCACGCGCGAGACCGTCTTCATCCAGTCGTATCGGGCCGAGCTGGCGCACTTCATCTCGGTTATCGCGGGCGAATCGCCGTACGAGCCGCCCACCGATCAGGCGATCGTGCATCGCGTCATCGAGGCGATCTACAAGTCCGCGGACGAAGGGAAAGAGATCCACCTGTGATGCGCGCGCTGCGGCCGACGCGCCCCGAAGCCGTGGCGGCGCTGGCGTCGGCGGCGCTGTTCGCGCTCGCCTTCCCGCCGTTCCCGTTCGTCCTCCCCGTTTTTCTCTGCCTCATCCCGCTCGCGCTGCTGATCGCGCGAGCCGCCGACGGGGACGGGACGTTGTCCAGCGCCGCGCGCGCCGGATTCTGGTTCGGCGTGCTCGGCTACGGGTGCAACCTGTACTGGATCGCGGTGGCGCTGTCGCTCTTCACCAAGCTCGCCATCGCCGGATATCTCGCGTCGCTTCTCTGGCTCGCTCCGTTCACGTCGGCCACGGCCGCGGCCCTGTTCGTCGCGCGTCGGTCTACACGCTGGCCGTTCGCACTGCTCCTGCCCGTGATCTGGACGGCCTCCGAGCTGGTGCTCAACTATCTCGCCGACCTGTCCTTCCCCTGGCTGCCGTTAGGGTTGGCCCTCTCACCGCTTCCCGTGATGGCGCAGATCGCGGATCTGAGTGGCGTGCGAGGCATCAGCTTCTGGATCGCGGCGACGAGCGGGCTCCTTGCGGACGGATACCTGCTCCGCTCGCGACGCGCGGTGCTGCTGCGCGTCGCGGGCGCTCTGCTGCTTGCCGGTGCGGTCGGCGCGTACGGTGCATGGCGCATGCGCACGACCACGCTGACGCCGCTCGCGCGAATCGCCGTCGTGCAGCCCAACATCCCCGAGGACGAGAAGCTGCGCGGCGAGGATCGGGACGCATTTGTGGGGATCGCGGCCGCGCTCACACGGGAGGTCTACCGCGCGAGCGATCCGGCGCTGGTGGTCTGGCCGGAGACCGCGATGCCGGGCTTCCTCGCCGAGAATCCGCAGTGGAGCGATACCCTGCGAGCGTTGGCGGGTGTAGAGCGCGTCCCCCTGCTGTTCGGCACCGTGGATCTCGTGTGGAGGGGACAGGGCGACTACGACTACTACAACGCCGCTCTGCTCGCCGACGCGGCCGGGGAGGTGGGTGGC
>JANNOC010000555.1:0-3394 GCA_031398865.1 Gemmatimonadota bacterium
CGTCCACCCATTCGCCGGACGCATCGGGTCCGCGATGGATCAGCGTGCTTGCCATGCGACGAGCAATGGCGCTCAGCTCATCGTGACGATAACGCTCGCTCGTAAACAATCCGGCGATTCCGCACATATCAGGAGGACACCACGTGGAGGGATGGATTGGACGTCGTGGTCACTCCATGCCGACCAGCCGCAGTCAAGGGAGCTGGGCTGACAGCAGCCGGAAACTTTGCTGCAAACAGCGCGACGATGCGATGAGCATCGCGGCGAGTGACGAGCGTATGCGTCGGGAGGGTAACCAGATCCCGCGCGAGCTCGGTCGCGCCTGGGTAAAGGTTCGCGGGTCCGCGCAATCGGGCGCGCACCGCTGCGAGCTGCGCCAGGGTCGTGGGATAGCCGGACATGATCCCGAGCCGACGCCCCTCGCGCGCGGCTCCGAGTCCAACTATCCCGCCTCGTACGCGCACAGGATACCGCAGGTAGCCAGGGCTGGCACCGCTGATCGGCCGGACCATGCAGAGCTGATCGTTGCTCGGCAACGCGGCGTCAAAGAAGTGCGCCGACGTCGTTCGCGCGGCGGCGGCGCGTACTGCATCATCGAACGTGAAACGGGCGAGCGCTGCACCCGCGCCGGTCATCGCGCACGGCGGACTCGGTTCGCGATAGATCGTCTCGCCCAGCGCGAACCATGGAATTGAGGCAGGGATGCCGTATGACCACGACCGGCCGAACAACCAATGCGCGACACAGGCGGCAAGAACGGACCAATTGCTCGCAGCGGGAGTCGTGCTGCTGAAATCGATTCGCGCGTCGCCTCGCTGCAGGAGGGCGCCGCCACGACCGGCCGTCCACCCCTTGCCACGTCCGAAACTGAGCACGCTGAAATCGGCAAGCGTCCCCAGAGCGCGGCCGTGGTAGGTGGCGGAGTGACCCTGCGCCGCATCTTCGATGAGAGTCACTCCGGCCGAACGCGCAAGACTCTCCAACGCGTCCCACTCGACCGGCATTCCGTACAGGGGGGCAACCACGATCGTGCGAACCCCTGCAGCGACGATTCGACGCAAGGAGTCGAGGTCCGGACCGAGCGTTGCCGGGTCCAGGTCGTACAGCATGATTTCGGCGCCGGCGCCAACCGCCGCCGTGGCTAGATCATAACACGAATACGCCGGCAACCCTACGACAGCCGGGTTTCGGTGGGCCACGTCTGCGCCTCGGATTGCGCGGGTCAGTGCATCCGTCCCGCTACTGCAGAGTGTGACGGAATCCGCTCGATAGCTCCGCCGGAGTAGCGCTTCGAGATCCGAGTGTTGGTCAGCCCCCTGGAGGGTCGAGAGGGCAGCGTGACCAATTGCGGCAAGCGTCACCGGCGAATGAACCGGCAATTGATACTTCAGGGTAGCCACACGCTCCTCCGGGCCGGCGCAACCAACACCGGCGCAGTCTCCACTGGCTGCATCATGGCAGGCTGCGCGCCACATGAGGGCCAATAGTGTTGGCGATCGCGAGCGGCATGCGAGACCAGACGCGGGTCGCCATCTGGAAGAGTGGGCGGTCGGGACTCGGAGGAGCCGCGGTACCGGTCAATGACCATTGCAACCAGGGCAACGGAACCGTTTCCCCGCCCCACTGCAACTTGAAACGGTGCGTGCCGCCGTCGGGTGTGCAACGTCCAAAATTGAAAACGCGGATGCCGCGGCCAATCATGTGCTGCATCAATCCCCAATACAGCAGCATGTTTGGCGCGCGCTGGTTGTGTTCCCGCAGCGACGAGGCCCAGGTCAGCTCGAACTCCTGCCCCCAAATGAAACCGCAACCGGCAGCCACGGGCTGGCCCTGGTGATAAACGGCACAGAAAACCACTTCCTGTGCGAAGACACGGGCGAGCTCATCGAACAGCAGCCGGGGGAGAACCGGGGTTCCGAGATCGCGCATGTTGCGCGCGAAAACCGCGTAAAACGCGTCACGCTGGTCAGCACCAAAGCGAACGTCCATACCGTCTTTCATGGGACGCCGGATCTGACTGCGCAGCTTGCCGGGGAATTTCGCCATCAACGCGTCGGCCGAAGCGGGCAACGACAATACGACGGTAACCTTGCGAGTCGCAGACTGCAGCTCGCTGCGTGCCCGGTGGCGAGTCCGCAGCTCCAGTAGTTTTACCTTGAACTCTTGCGCCAGGCGTTGCGCATGACGACCAAGCTGCTGCTCCGCTTCGGGCGTGCCGATCGGCCCGCCGTAGTTCAGGAACGGCATGGAGATCAGGTAATCGCCAAACACGCGGCTGCGAACCCGAGCCAGTGGAAGCACGCCTTGGCACTCGCCCGAATCATCACGGGCAACAAAGTAGTGGCACTCGTGCCCGAGCACACCTGTGATGATATCCCGCCAACCAGACAGGTGGCAAAACGTACCATGTGCGGAGCGCCTGACATACCGGTCCCACTCCGCGGGATTGCCGCGGAATTGTTCGACCGTAATCGACTGCCGTCCTTCAGGCTCGAGTTGGGGATCGAAAGGCGCTTCGCTCCTGGAAGGTCGCTCGGCTGGGACGAAACTAGCCATTCCAACTTGGTTGACGCCTAGCCGCACGCGGTTCCCTTGTTTCACGAGATACAACTGACACCATTCGACGGGAGATCCCGCTGCCGCAGGTCTGACGGGCTGGGCGGGACATAAGTGGGGCAACCGACGTGCCACCCATGACCGGCCGAACGGTGCCGGCTTGTTGTGCCTAACAACATGTCCAAAGCGGAGTTAGAGCGTCATGGCTGGGAGCTTAGGAGTCCTCCCACATTGGTCACCGCGCAACAGTTGGGAGAGCGAGCGCAACACATTCGGCTACCCCAGTTGGATCGGGGCCACAGTATTCCCGGGCTCGCAGCGACTGCGTGCGTGACGAAGTACGTTACCGGTGCGTTCAACTCAGCCATATATTCGCTCAGCCGGGGGAGTTGGCCGACGTTGATTACCTTCACGCCATCGCGCCGCGGCTCCCAGTCCTCCTCCTCGGTATCGACCGAGCAAATGACCAGAGTTTCCCTGGGCCGTTCATGTAGTGCCAGGTCATGACATCGCCTTCCTTGGGCTCACGTGAGCTGGCTCGAACAGCGTCCTTCGCCAACTGCATTTGTGGAGAGCAAACAGACCCGCGGTGACTGACGAGTTCTCCTTGTCCGGCGCGCACGATTCAGGGCGGACGCGCGGCCCCCGCGCCGCCCGTGTCTTCATCTTCATTGCCGCGGCCCTTGTACTGGTCGCAACCCTGTACCCGATGACGCCCACCGAAGACGGCGGGAGCGCTGTTTGCCTGATCTGTGGCGAGCGTGGCCTCGCCGATGCCCTGGTCAATGTCATCCTGTTCATGCCGCTAGGTGCTGCGGCCGCCGTCACAAGTCGTTCA
>JANNOC010000602.1:0-3799 GCA_031398865.1 Gemmatimonadota bacterium
CAGCGAGTTCGCGCCCGACTGCCAGAACCCGGTCATCTCGCTCATGGAGTCGCAGCAGCATGTGACCGACATGGGAGGGACGATGCGGCTCGGGGCGTACCCTTGCCGGCTCGAGCGCGGCTCGCGCGTCGCCGACGCGTACGGCATCGGGCAGGTGAGCGAGCGCCATCGTCATCGCTACGAAGTGTCCAACACGTATCGTGACGCATTCATCGAGCACGGCCTGCGCCTCAGCGGACTGTCGCCTGACGAGTCACTGGTGGAGATCATCGAGTTGCCCGACCATCCGTGGTTCGTGGGCTGCCAGTTTCACCCCGAGCTGCAATCCCGCCCGACGCGGCCGCATCCGCTCTTCGCCGGCTTCATTGCCGCCGCGGTGCGCGCGAAGCTCGGCACCTCCGCGCGTCGCGCCGAGCGCTTCGTCGAGGCCGCGGACTAGCGTGCGAGCCGCGTTCCCCGAGGTGGCGCTCTTTCTCATCGCGGGCCCCTGCCAACTCGAGGGCGACGATCTCAACCTCCGCGTGGCGGACCACCTCGCGCGCCTGGAATCGCGCGTCCCCGGCGGCATCCTCTTCAAGGCCAGCTTCGACAAGGCCAATCGATCCAATCCCGGCGCGACGCGTGGCCCCGGACTCGATGCGGGACTCGAGGCGCTCGCGCGCGTGAAGCGCGCATCGGGGCTGCGCCTGCTCACCGACGTGCATCGCCCCGAGCAGTGCGCCCCCGCCGCGGAAGTCGTGGATGTCCTGCAGATCCCCGCCTTTCTTTGCCGACAGACGGATCTGCTCGAGGCAGCCGGCGCAACGGGGAAACCCGTCAACGTCAAGAAAGGGCAGTGGATGCATCCGGAGGGAATGCGCGGCGCGGTGAGCAAGGTGCGTCGTGCGGCTCCGGACGCCACCGCCGCGGAAGTCGCGGTCACGGAGCGCGGCACGTTCTTCGGGTACGGCGACCTCGTGGTGGACATGCGCTCCTTTGCCCGCATGCGTGCCGCGTGCAATGCCCCGGTGGTGTTCGACGCGACGCA
Source organism: Gemmatimonadota bacterium (assembly GCA_031398865.1). GTDB lineage: Bacteria > Gemmatimonadota > Gemmatimonadetes > Gemmatimonadales > Gemmatimonadaceae > JANNOC01. The sequence continues at coordinate 1,028 of JANNOC010000602.1, forward strand.
CAGTGTGCAGCGACCGGGGCAGGGGAGCGACGGGGCGAGCGGCGGCGCGCGCGAGTACATCCCGACGTTGACGCTCTCGGCGATAGCCGCGGGTGCCAATGGCCTCTTCCTGGAAACGCATCCTGACCCGGACACGGCGCCGAGTGACGGACCGAATATGCTGCCGCTCGACACGCTGGATGACCTGGTCGCGCGCGCGGTAGACATCTGGGACCGATGCCGCCGATGATCGCTCCCGCGCTCGCGCGCTCCATACGACTCGTCGGGCTCGACGTGGACGGCGTCCTCACGGACGGGGGCATCTACCTCGGCGACGTCGCGGGCGCGCCGCTCGAGTTCAAGCGCTACGACATACAGGACGGTCTGGGGATCCACTTCCTCCGCGAGAGCGGGATCATCGTCGTCATCGTCACGGGCCGTGTGTCGGAGAGCGTGCGCCTGCGCGCGGCGGAGCTCGGGATCACCGACGTGGCGCAAGACGCGCAGGCCCGCAAGCTCCCGGCCTTCCGGCGCATGCTGGCAAAGCATTCCGTGCTACCCGAGCATGCCGCCTTCATCGGCGACGATTTTCCCGACCTCGGGATTCTGCGCGTGGTGGGACTCTCGGCGGCGGTCGCGAACGCGGTGCCGGAGATCAAGAGCATGTGCGCGATCCAGTTGCGCACCGCTGGCGGCCGCGGCGCGGTACGCGAGTTCGCGGAGTTGCTGCTCAAGGCGCGCGGCGAGTGGGACGGCGTGGTCGCGCGATACGTCGCCGAGCGCTCGCAGGCTGCTGAGGAGACTGTCGCGTGACGCCCGCCGAAATCGTCGAGCGCGGACGCCGTGTCGTCCGGATGGAGCGTGACGCGCTGACCGAGGTCGAGCGCAGACTCGGTGACGAGTTCGCGCGGGCGGTGCAGTTGATCGCGAGCGCATCGGGTCGCGTCATCGTCGCGGGCGTCGGCAAGTCGGGACTGATCGGGCGCAAGATCGCCGCGACGCTGACGTCCACAGGAACCGCCGCGATGTTTTTGCATCCCGTGGAGAGCGTCCACGGCGATCTCGGAATCGTCGGGGAAGGCGACGTCGTGATTCTCATTTCCAAGAGCGGCGAGAGCGACGAGCTCCTCGCGCTCGTGGATCCCCTGAAGCTGCTCGGCGTCGCGACCATCGCGCTGACCGGCGACTGCAGCTCCACGCTGGCCCGCCACGCTGACGTCGCGCTGGACGCGTGGGTGAAGGAGGAGGCCTGCCCGCACGATCTCGCGCCGACCACCAGTACCACGGCGACACTGGCGTTAGGCGACGCGCTGGCGGTCGCGCTCCTGGAAGTGAAAGGTTTCAAGCGCGAGGATTTCGCGCGCCTGCATCCCGGCGGCTCGCTCGGCAAGCGCCTCCTCACGAAAGTCTCGGACGTCATGGTTGCGGACGAACTCCCCGTGCTCCCCCCGTCGGCGACGATGCGCGCGGCGATCGTGCAGTTGGCCGAGCGTCGCGGGATTGCGATCGTGGTGGACGAACACAACAGGCCGCGCGGGGTGGTGACGGCCGGCGATCTCACCCGCCTCATGGAGCGCGTCGACGATGTGTTTTCGGTGGTTGTCGCGACCGTCATGAACAGCAATCCCAAGTTGGCGGAGCGTGACGAGCTCGCGAGCGCCGTCGTTCACCGCATGGAGCAGCACGGCATCATGGCGATGCCCGTGATCGACGCGGACCGCGTGCTGGTGGGCGTGGTGCATCTGCATGACATGATGCGCGCGGGAGTCGTCTGATGCGGTGCCCGGTCGTGCTCGCGAGCCTGGCCTTCGCCGCGTCGCTGGCGGCGTGCGATACGAAGCTGGCGCCACCCGTGGCCGTGCAGTCCGCGCTCGCGGACTCCGCCGACCAGGTGATGTTCGGCGCGCGCTCGCTGCTCACCGACCGCGGACTGCTGCGCGCAGAGCTCCGGGCGGACACGGCGTTCTTCTTCGATGAGAACACGCGCATCGAGATGCGTGTCGTGCACACGACCTTTCACACCGCAACCGGCGCGAAGAACGCGGTGCTGACCTCGCGGGAAGGAACCTATACCACCCGCGCGGGCGGCATGGAGGCGCGCGGCAAGGTGCTGGTCGTCACCGAGGATGGACGCCGGCTCGTCACCGAGCAGCTCAGGTTCGATGCGGCGCGCAACGAGATTTCCAGCGACAGCGCGTTCGTGTTGACGGAACCAGGGCGTCGCGTGGAAGGCATCGGCTTCGTGTCCGATCCCGACATGAACAACGTGCGCATCCTGAAAACCACGCGCAGCAACCTCGGACCCATCACGCCGCCGGGGCAAACGCCGTGAGCGTCCTCGTCGCCGGGCACGTGGCTGGACCCGCGCCGACCCGGCGCGCCCGCGTCCGTGTCATGCGCGGCATGACACTCGCCGCCGCGCTCGGTGGAGCGTGCCTCTCCAGTGCAGCCCGCGTCGCCGGAGCGCAGGTGCAGGCGCCGGTGCAGCGATGCGTGCTCGAGTTCGAGGGCGGCGCGACGCGCAGCAACGCGGTGCGGCTCCCGAGCAACAACTACAATTTCTTTCAGGGCGGTGGCGTCACGTACCGCTGCAAGGGCCAGGACGTCACGCTCATCGCGGACAGCGCCGAATACTATGGCGACGCGAACGTGCTGGTGCTGATTACCAACGTGCACTATCGCGAACCGCGCGTGCGGGTGGATTCGCGGCGCATGACGTACTGGCGGATGGAGGAGCGCTTGCTGGCGGAGGGTGACGTGTACGCTCAGTTGCCCAGCGGAACAACGATGCGC
>JANNOC010000627.1:0-8456 GCA_031398865.1 Gemmatimonadota bacterium
GCGCTGGAAACGCGGCTGCACGGCGAACACAGCGCCAAGCAACATCTCGGCGAGAAAGTCGGCGCCTTCGTCGCGATCGAGGGCGCGGATGCCATTGACGACGTCGTGCTGGTGAGCCAGGAACCGATCGGCCGCTCGCCCCGCTCCAATCCCGTCACGTACGTGAAAGCGTTCGACGAGATCCGGCGCATCTTCGCCGCGGCGCCGCTCTCCCGCGAGCGCGGATACACGCCGGGCAGCTTCAGCTTCAACGTCGCCGGCGGACGCTGCGACACGTGTGAAGGCGCGGGTTATCTCGAGGTCGAGATGGTCTTCATGGCGGACGTCTACGTGCCGTGCGACGACTGCGCGGGCAAGCGATTCAAGCCGGAAGTGCTCGATGTGCGCGTCGGCGGGAAGCACATTCACGACGTGCTCGAGCTCACCGTGGACCAGGCGATTCGCTTCTTTCCGCGTGAGGAGAAACTTGGGCAGGCACTCTGGCAGCTACAGCAGGTGGGGCTGGGCTACCTGCGTCTCGGACAGCCGGCGACGACGCTGTCCGGCGGTGAGGCGCAGCGGATCAAGATCGCGCGCGAGCTGTCGCTGTCCGCGCGCGCTGCTGGACGCAAGCTGTACATCCTGGACGAGCCAACCACGGGCCTGCATCTGGAGGACATTCGCAAGCTCGCGCGCGTGCTCGATCGGCTCGTGGATCACGGACACACCGTGCTCCTGATCGAGCACAATCTCGACGTCATCAAGCTCGCGGACTGGGTCATTGACCTGGGCCCCGACGGCGGGGACGGCGGTGGAACTCTTGTCGCGATGGGACGCCCGGAGGAGGTCGCGCAGGTCGACGCATCGCATACCGGGCGCTGGTTGCGCACCGTGCTGCCCGCCGCGACGATGCCACGGCCGCGCGTTGGCGCGCGAGGCACCCTGACAAGCGACGTCGCGCATGCATGACAATGCTGCTGCTCGTACGCAGCGCGTAAACGCAGCGCGTTCTCGCTTGACGTGACTATGAGCGCGGTCTAGCTTTCTCGTCTCTTCCCGAGTAGCTCAGGTGGTAGAGCAGGTGACTGTTAATCACCGGGTCGGGGGTTCGAGTCCCTCCTCGGGAGCCTTATGAAGTGCTGGTAAAGGAACGAGTTACGCAGCCGGGCGCCTTCCGTTGAAGGTTGCCCGGCTTCGCGCAGTGTGACCCCAGCGTGCCCCCGTGGCTTCCAAGTTCGCTAGAACCGTTGTGGTCGCGTTCCCGTTAGGCGACGCGACTACTCTGACAGCGTGTGCGCAGCATCGCCACAAAGAGGACCAGGATCAGTGTCCAACTCGCCCGCTCCTACCACGCTCACCCTCCGCTCAGACTTTGCCTCGACGCCTGCGATCGCGAATGGCCCTGCTTCGTCGCCCCAGCCCACTGGTGCGTCACGCTCGATCGCCGATAGTATATGTATGCATTCCAATCGCGGTAGTTTCGCCTCCAGGAGACCATTCATGCGTAGCTCCCTCGCCACCCTCGCCGCGCTCAGCGTTCTGACGAGCTGCTCCTCGGGCAAGAGTACCCCCGCGCCCGGACCTGTCTCGTCCACCGCCACTGCGATGCTGGTGTCGTCAGGCGGCCAGACCCTGGGCGAGGTGCGCGTGCAGGACGCCGACAAGGGCGTGCTCATCACGTTTGATCTCACCAACGTTCCCACTGGGACGCACGGGGTCCATCTGCATGCAATCGGCAAGTGTGCGCCCGCCTTCGACGCCGCGGGCGCGCACTTCAACCCGATGAACAAGACGCATGGGCTCCTGTTCTTTGCGGGACCGCATCTCGGCGATCTGCCGAATCTGCACGTTCCGGAGAGCGGCGTCATTCGGACGGAGGCATTCGTATCAGGGATACGACTGCGCGCCGGCAAACAGCGCCTCCTTGACGAAGACGGTGCCGCTGTCGTGCTGCACGCCTTCGCCGACGATCATCGCACCGACCCGTCCGGCGGATCGGGCGCGCGCATCGCGTGCGGCGCGCTCCGCTGACCACCCCTTTTTCTGTTCGCCCGCACCGCGTTGGCTAACGAGCCAGCGGCGCGGCTCCAAGGCGCGTAATCAGCCGCGCCTTCACCGCGGGCCATTCGTCGCAGGTACAGCTGAACCAGACAGAATGCCGGATGCGTCCGGAGTCCGTGATCATGTGGTTCCGGAACGTCCCTTCCTCGACTGCCCCGAGCCGGCGCAGTGCCGCGCGCGAGCGTTCGTTGAGTGAGTCGGTCTTGAATTCCACGCGCAGACAGCCGAGCGTCTCGAACGCATGCGTCAGCAACAGCAGCTTGGTTTCGGTGTTCACGGCCGAGCGTTGCCACCGCGGCGCGACCCAGCTCCAGCCGATTTCCAGATGCCGATTGGCGCGATCGAAGTTAGCGAATCGCGTGCTGCCGACGACCCGCGCACTGTCCCGCTCCACGATGACGAACGGCACAGCCTCGCCCTGGTCGCTCAGCCGCATCGCTGACTCGACGTACCCAGCCATATCCTCTCGCGAGGCAATCTGCATCGTCGTCCACCGCCACAGCTCGGGATCCAGGCCGACGGCGCACAGCGCGTCCAGATGATCGCGCCGCATCGGCTCGAGCCGCACGACGCGACCGTCCAGCGTCACCGGCTTCGGCTCGAAGGCGCCTTGGCTCCCCGGCGGCGTTCCGATCGCGCGGGTAGTGGAGGTATCGTCGCGACGCACAGCACTCTCGAATCGGAATAAGTTCGACGGCTACGTCAGCCCACTCCCCGCATACGTACAGCGACGCATGCTCGAACGCCACCCGCACGCCGTAGCTTGAGACATCCTCAGGAGCGAACGCCTCGATGGCAGCAGTGCCTCGGCCGGAGTGGAGAATGGTTGCTCTTACGTTGATAACGACGCGCGAAACGCACCGATGCTGCTGAGCCCCCGTGTTGCCCATCTGCTCGTCCGCTACCGCGGACGCGTCGCGCTCGTCTGGCTCGGGATCGGCGCCGTGCTGTTTCCGCCCGCCGCGCGGCTCGCCGAACGCCTCTCGGTTGCCGCGAGTGTCACCGGCAGCGAGTCGGCGCAAGTCGAGGACGCACTCGTGAGGCGCTTTGCGTCGCCCTTTGCCCGCTACGCGGTGCTCACCGTGGAAGGGCTTCCGTCGCCGACGACGCTGGAAGGCCGGGCCCGCCTTACCGAGATCACCGCCACGACTGCCGCGGCGCCTGGCGTCTCCCGGGTGTTCTCCTTCCTCGACGTGCGCGATACGCTCTTCCTCGGGCGCGACGGAGGGACGTTTGTCTTCGTCGGCCTCGCGCCGCAGGGGGGTGACGCCGACGCGTTGTTCCCGGCGCTGCGGGCGGGCACGGACTCCCTGAGAGAACGCCTTCGTTCGCGTCACCCCGGCGTGCAGTTGTCGTGGACGGGCGATCTGGCGCTCAACCATGACCTGCGCGAGACCAGCGCGACCGACGTTCGCGAAGCGGAGGCGCGCGTGCTGCCGCTCACCCTCGTGCTGCTCGTTATCGCGTTCGGCGCGATCGTGGCGGCGCTCCTCCCGGTACTCGCGGGCGCGGCCGCAATCGCGCTCGCTCTGGGGGCGGCGAGCCTGCTCGCCTTGCATTGGCCGCTTTCGGTGCTGCTACAAAACGTTGTGTCCATGCTCGGCCTCGGGCTCGGGATCGACTACGCGCTGCTTGTCGTCTCGCGCTTCCGTTCCGAGCTGGCGACCGGCGCGTCGCCCGAGCAGGCGGCTGAGCGCACCGCCACGCACGCAGGGGGCACGATCGCGATCTCCGCGGCGACCGTCGCCGTCGGTTTCGCTCCGTTGCTCTTCGTGCCGGCGACCGAGCTGCGGTCCATCGCCATCGGCGGAATGCTCGTGGTCGCGTTCGCGGCGCTGCTCGCCTGCACCTTGCTCCCCGGTGCACTCGCGACGCTCGGGCATCGGCTCGAGCTGGGACGCGTGCGGCCCCGCCGACGCGCCGACGCGCGAGCGAGCCGGTGGCTGGCGTGGAGCGGTTGGGTCACAGGACATCCCGTGCTCACGATCGCGCTCGCCGGGATTCCGCTCGTCCTGCTCGCCAGTCAGGCCACCCGGCTCGGAAGCGACATGCCGCGCGGCGATTGGCTGCCCCCGACGATGGAGTCCGCGCGTGGGTTGCACGCGCTGGAGCGCATGGGGCGGGGCGGCGTCGTACACACACTGCGCATCGTCGTGGACCTACCGGCCAATGCGCGCGTCACCGACGACGCGGGATGGCGCGCCATTCGCGAGCTTGGCGACCGCATCGGCTCCGACCCGCGCATCGCCCGCATCCGATCGCTGCCGGCCGTGGTGCGCGGAGATCGCCCTAATCTCATGCTGCTGTCCATGGTGCCGCTGGACGTTCGCCGCTCGCTGGCCAGCGACGACGGACGCGTCGCGCTGATCGAGGCGGTTCCCGCCGAAGGAGTGGAGCACCGCGATCTCATGCGCCTGGTGCGCGAGCTGCGTGTTCAATCACACCCGGAGCTCGCGGGAATACCGGACGCCGTCGTTCAAATCGGCGGCATGCCGGCTGTCAGCGTGGACTATCAGCACACCATCGCGCGATCCGCGCCGATGCTGGTCGGTCTGGTCGTCGCCGGAACGTTCGTCGCGCTGCTCCTCGCCTTTCGATCGGTGCTGGTGCCCCTCAAGGCGATCGCGCTCAACCTTCTGTCGGTGGCGGCGGCGTTCGGCGCCGTGGCACTCGTCTTTCACGATCCTGTTGCAACGCGGTGGCTGGGCATGGCGGAACCGCTCGACGGCATGTTTCCGCTCGTGCCACCCATCGTGTTCTGCGTCGTGTTCGGGCTCAGCATGGACTACGAGGTATTCATCGTCGCCCGCATCGCGGAGGCCCGACGCGCCGGCTTCGATGACCGCGCCGCGATTGGGGAAGGGCTCGCACACACCGGCGGCGTGATCACCGGCGCGGCGGCCATCATGCTCGTGATCTTCGCCGCGTTCATGGTGGGCGATTTCGTGCTCATGAAAATTCTGGGATTCGCACTCGCCGTCGCGGTGGCGATTGACGCGACGCTCGTGCGGATGGCGCTCGGCCCTGCCCTGCTGTCGCTCGCCGGCCGGTGGAACTGGTGGCCGGGTGACGCCCAGCGGGCGCGCGTCCCTATCAGCTCTCGGGAAGCCCCTGCTGGCGAACCAGATCGGTAAGCTCGCCGCGCGACTCCACACTGAGCTTCCCGAAAATGTTGGAGAGGTGCGTGCTCACCGTGCGGGGTGAGATGCCCAGCTTGCCCCCGATCTCCTTGTTAGACTTGCGCGCGGCAACCAGCCTAACGATGTCGACTTCGCGTCCCGTTAGGCCGGCCATTCCCGCGGACGCGGTGCGCGTTGGCGGGCGCGCTCCCAGCGCGCGCAACTGCTCGCGCGTCGCCGTGAGCTCCCGCTCCGCGCCGATCCGCGCGAACACGTCGTGAATGTGCCGCAGCTCCTTGATGGCGCCCTCGCGGTCGCCGAGCTGCACCAGCGTCAGCGCGAGTTGCCGGCGCGCCCGCGCGGCATCCACGAAGGGAATAGCATCGAGCGCGTCCGCGCACTTTCGCAGCAGCACCGCCGCGCGGTCGAAATCCTTGTCCAACAGCTTGGCCACCAGCGCGTCGCATGCGTCCGCCCACGCGAGCGCGAGCGGATGATCCAGCTGCTGGGCGTGCCGCCGGAGACGCTCGCCATACAGCTCCGCGCGCGCACGATCCTGTAGCCAGAGCGACGCTTCCACAATTACCGGCAGCAACCGATGCACGGCCCACACCACGTACCCGGTGCGGTCGGCGATCGCGAGCCCGGCCTCGCCGATCTCGATCGCCTTATGATAATCCGCGATGGCGAGGTAGTACGACGCCATCCCCGTATGCGCGGGCACGACACTGTGCACGTCGGTCTGCCGGCGCCCGGCGTCGCCCGCACCCGACAGCTCCCACGCTTCATCCAGGTATCGCTTGGCGCGCTCGATGTCGCCGCGCCCCAGGTAGATCAGACCGGACCACACCAGCAGGCGCGGAAGCAGCGTGCGCTGGCTCAACGAACGAGCAACGGCAATCGATCGCTCCGCAAGCACGAGCGCGGCGTCCCAATCGCCGATCCCCGACGCGTACTCGAGGGACACCTCCGCAATCCAGACGCGCAGCAACGGCGAGCGCAGCTCATCCGCAAGCCGCTCACTTTCCGCGATGTGTCGAGCGATGGACGCGGCGTTCCCCGTCAGTCCTTCGAGCATCGCCATGGCCCAGTGCGCGGACCACATCACGGTCTTTTCCCCCGCCTGCTCGGCGAGCGCGATCGCGCGGCGCGCGTGCTCGCGCGCAAGGTCCGCGGGGCCGGTCCACACATACAACAGGAGGAGTGCGCGGTGCACGCGCGCGAGTAGCGCGACATCCGCCAGCCGCTCCGCGATAATCAGCGCTCGTTGCACTTCGTCGACCGCTTCGGCCCGCCGCCCGAGCTCCAGGAGACACATCCCCTTGGCGAGCTGCAAGCGAGCGTGGGCGAAATCAGAGCCGCTGCCTCCGTCCTTCGCCGCCTCGAGCCCGGCGGCGTAATGCGCCAGGGCGTCGTCATGCCGCCCGCTCCAGAAGCACGCGAGTCCCATGCGCCGCTCGATGATCGCGATGCGCGTCAAGTCGCCGGCCACGCGCGCCTCATCGCGCGCGCGCGACCATAGCTGGCGCGCACCGTCGTACTCGCCCAATCGCTGTCGCGCCCGCGCGAGATCCTCCACCAGCGACCCGCTCAGCGTTCCGTCGGGTGGTCGGATCCCGCGATCGGTCTGCTCCAGCGCTGCACTGAGATAGTTGGCCGCCTCACGATTCGCGGACTTGGCGAGCGCGTTGCGTCCGGCGGCCGTCAGATACTTGACGGCCTTCGGAGCCAGCGCATGCACGTCCGCTCTCGCGTAGTGGAACGCCAACTCGTCGGCGTGGCTCGCGGCCTCCGCGGCGTAGTACGTCTCCAGCGATTCGGCCACGGTGCCGTGCAGCAGCCGCGCCCGGGCGAGACCAAGCTCCATGTACAGCGTCTCCTGCAGAATCGGATGCTGGAAATCGTAGACGATCCCACCATCCACCGACGTCCCCTCCACCAGCACACGCTGTCCACGCAGCTCATCGAGCGCCGCAAGCAGCTGATCGTCGGCGAGTCCGCTGACGGCACGCAGTGCCTCGTAGCTCGCGCGCGTGCCGACAACCGCCGTCAGATTGGCGACGGTGCGCGCGGTTGCGCCAAGCCGGTTCATGCGATCCACCACTGCAACCCGAATCGACTTCGGTAGATCGAGCTCGCCGATCTCCCAGCCGAGCCAGGTGCCGTTCTTCAGTTGGAGACGCTCCGACTCCACCAGCGCCTTGAGCGTCTCCTCGACGAAAAACGGATTCCCGCGCGTCCACCCGTACAGCAGCGCGGTGAATTCGCGAGTGAGCGACGGGTCGACGCCGAACGCCTGGTGCACGAACTCCTCGGTCCCGGCCCGTGTGAGCGGTTCGAGATGGAACTGCTGCGCCACGCCCAGTGAGATGAGCGACTGCTCCGTCGTGCGCAGGATCACATGCGCGTCGCGGTCAGCATCGTTGTAGGTGCACAGCAGCAGTATGCGATCGTGGCCGATTTGCCGCGCGATGAAGTGCAGCAGTTCCAGAGACGACGCGTCGGCCCACTGCAGATTCTCCAGGACGACGAGCAGTGGCTGCTTCGCGGCGAAGCGCGAAAGAAACTGCGTGAAATTCCAGAAAATGCGCGACTTGAGCTCGGCCGGGTCACCGCGACCTACCTGCCGCTCGCGATCGGCAGCGCTCGTGCCGCCGGCAGCGAGCGCGGGGAAGAGATAGGCGAGCTCCGCACCGCCTCCGCGCGAGAGTGTCTGCAGCGCCCCCGCCTCCAGCCGGCGTAACGTCGGAAGCAGGGCGTCGGTGAAGAGCGCGTACGGAATGCCGCTCTCGACGGGAAAGGATCGTCCCTCAGCGACCGTCCATCGGCGCAGACTGGCCTGATCGATCACGGCCTTCATGAGGCGCGTCTTCCCCACCCCGCCCTCGCCCGCCACGATGAGCGTGCGTCCCCGCCCCGCGCCGGCCTCGTCCAGTGCGCCCAGCAAGAGAGCGACTTCGGCGGTACGTCCCACCAGGGGGATGTTGACTAGCGCTTTCGCTGTACGCGTCACGGGTCTCCGGCGGAGCGCGTCTTGGCGTTCGCGCGCGAGCAAATGTTCATTGCAATAGACTGCCTCGCAAGACGCGGGGTATCTTTCCCTGACCCCTGCTCCGGATTCCCCATGGCGTTGTTGTACGACGCGCTCTAGGCTAGAAAATCACGCGTATCTTAACTAATGGAGCATAGAGCTGTAAGCGGCGTGACAAGTGATAGGTGCCACCCCACAGGGCGTGACTCGTGACGGTATCGCCGCAGCGCTCATCACGCGGAGCCCATTAGCGTCTCCAATGCCCC
>JANNOC010000647.1:0-6110 GCA_031398865.1 Gemmatimonadota bacterium
CACACGGATTCTAATAGGGTAGTCACTCATGCAGGACGACACCGCACCCGAGTTCAGTCCTGTCCCAGCGGCTCAGGCGGGAGCAGAGATGGACCGCGAATCCGTGCCGACGGCGACCGACGAGGTCTCGCCCGCCTCCGCGCTCTCCTTCGTGCCCCTCGAAACGGCCCCGCCGCCGCCCGTGTCCGCCGTGGTTCCGCCGCAGCCCCCGCCCGACGCCAGTTTCCTCGAAGGGGAAGCGGCCCTCCGCCGCGGCGACTACGAGCGGGCCATCGCCGAGTTCTCTCGCTCGATCCTGACCGCCGATGGGAACGTGTTGGCCTATGCCAGACGGGCCGAGGCGTGGCGGGCACTGGGCCGCTACTCGTCCGCCGCCGCCGACTACACGGCCATCCTGCAGATCAACCCGACGGACGAACGGGCGGCTTCCGCAGGCGCTACCCGATACCGGGGAGACGGCGGCGCCCTCCACCGGATGGGTCGAGGACGCGGGTCCCGCGCTGCTCGTCGCGTTGGCTCCCACCGTCGCGTCCGTCGTGTCTCCCTACGCCACGGACAGCACACTCGCGGACAGCGCACCACTCTCCCCCGCCGGTGTCGTGGGATCCACCGCCGAGCTGTTCGCGCGCGCCGGTGGCGCGGGCTCGGCGACGCTCGCGGCGGCGCGTGGAAGCCCGGGCGACAGCGCAGTGGCGGACGGCTGTGTCGCGTGGCCAACCGTGCGCGTTACGCGCGTCCAGCGTGCCGGACGAGAGGGCGGGCGCGATTGGACAGTCGGCCTGCTGCGGGGACATGCATCGTCGCTGCCGCTGGATTCGCTGGAGGGCGCATCCCGCGCGGACTCCGCGCGCATCACCACTACCGTTGCCCGGCTCGCCTCGACGCTGCCTAACGACACAGCCCAGGGTTTCCGCGGACTCCCGTTTGCCGTTCGCGGCGTGCGTCGCTTCCAGATCGATTCCGGCACCGAGGCGTTCGTGGCGGACGTCGTGCGCAGGATCAACCAGGAAGCAAACCCGCGCGAAGAGCACCTCTTCCTGATCGCGGAACGCGAGGGTGGCGGCTAATGGCTGGCGGCGTATTCAGAGCGCGGTTCCGGCAAGGAGGAAACCATCGAGGTGCGCGATGTTCTCGCCGCGCTCGCGCTCGGGCCGGCCCGGCAACCGGCGATTGTCATCGCGCGCGATCATGCGGACGGATTCACCTACTCGCTTGTCACCCGTGCCGGTCCACGGTCGTGGCGCATGGCGTGGAGCAGCGCGTATACCGGGTGCTGAGGGGGCGAAGCCGCCGCGCTCACGGCGGAAGCGTGCCGGAGGGGCTGCCATCGTCAGGCACTCCGCTGCCGGCGGAGCCCGTGGTCGTGGTGCCCGCGCTGGGTCGTTCCACTCGCCCACCGTGCCGGCGCTCCACGATCTCCCGGGCTGCCGCGGAAACGATCGCACCGAACTTTGTACTCGCCGCGAAGTAGGGGACGCCGTACGCCAGCGCCCACGCTGCCACGATCGCGTCAATCAGGATCAACCGCGGCCATTCGGCGCCGGTGACGACGAGCCCTGCGGTCAACACGATGGCGAGCGCGAGCAGACCGGAAAAATTCAATTCGTACTGAACGCGCCAGGGCCCACCGGCACCCGCGCTCACCATCACCCGCCCCGACGTGATCGGGAGCATTCGCCCGAGATGCGGCGCGCGCCAGGGCAGCGGCATCTTGAAGCGCAGCCCACCCGCTCCGATGCGCTCCACGGTGGCACCGCGCTCGACGAGACTGTGCTCCACGCGCGCCATGATGGCCTGGGTCTGCCGGACAGTAGGTTCCGTGCGCAGTGCGAGCGAGCGGATCACTCACCACCGTCCGCGACGGGGCGCCCGAGAAAGGCCGGCGCCCGCGCGTGCGTCTGACCCGCACCCGCGAGCGCGACCAGCGTGAGCACGTAGGGCAGTGCGAGGAAGAGCTGATAGGGCACGGGCCAACCCATTGCCTGGAAGAGATACTGCAGCGCGCTCGCGCCGCCGAATAATACTGACGCGAGCAGCGCGCCGAGGGGGTGCCAGCGACCCAGAACGACAATGGCGATCGCGACGAATCCGCGCCCGGCCGACATCCCTTCCGCGAAGGTCCCTGCCTGCGACAGGACCAGCGTCCCGCCGCTGACGCCGCCCATCAATCCACCGAACAGAATGGCCGCGATTTGGACGCGGCGCGGCGCGATGCCGGCGGCTCGCGCCGCCATGGGCGACTCGCCCACGGCCCGCAATGCCAGTCCGCCATGAGTCCGGTACATCCACCACCAGAGCACCGGTGTGGCGACGTACACGAGATATGTCATCGCCGATTGCGCGAACAGCGCGCCGCCCATGACGGGGATGCCGGCGAGCAGCGGGATCTCGAGCGGCGCCGCGGTCGGGATGCTCAGCGCCGCGCCGCTCTCGTAGTACCTGCGATACAGCGTGCCTGTGAGACCGAACGCGAGCAGTGTCAACGCGGTGCCGGTGATGATCTGGTCCGTGCGAAGCATGATCGCGAAGGCCGCGAAGCAGGCGCCGACGAGCACTCCGGCGAGCGCCGCGGTGGCGAATCCCGCTCCCACCCCCGCGATGCCGGCGCCCACCAGCGCGCCGAACGCGCCCGCGATGATCGCCCCTTCGAGCGACAAGTTGATGACCCCGGCGCGCTCCACCACCGTCTCGCCCAGCGCGGCGATGGCCAGCGGCGTCGCGGTTCGGATGGTCGCCTCCAGAAACGCCGCCGTGGCGCTCACGATGTCCGCGGCTCCGCGCGCGCACCGCCAATGAACCGGACGCGCAGCTCACCCGCATGCACTCGCTCCGCCACGAGCACGAGCAGTATCAGACCCGCCTCCACGACGGTGACGACCACCGACGGCACCCCCGCGTCGCGCTGCATGGCGGCGGCTCCCGCCTGCAGGGCGCCGAACAGCGTCGCCGATAGCAGCACCACACCGGGATGCAGCCGCGCGAGCAACGCGACCGCGATCGCGGAGTATCCGTAGCCGGGCGAGAGGTTCTCGTACAGCGCGTATGTGACACCCGTGGTCTCTACGGCGCCCGCGATCCCCGCGAGGGCGCCACTGGCGAGAAAGACGCGCAAGGCGGTGCGTCCAACATCAATCCCGCCGGCGACGCGCGCGGCGTCGGGATTCGCCCCCATGGCGCGCACTCGGAACCCCGCCGCGGTGCTGCGCAGCACCCACCACACGATGGCGGCGCTTGCAACGGCGATGACCACTCCCCAGTGCAGCCGCGTCGGGCCAGGCAGCAGCGGGAGACGCATGCCGTCGGCGAATGGCGCCGTCTGCGGGTAGATGCGCAGCGGCTCCTGGAGCGGGCCACGCACGAGAAAGCTCACCATGTGCAGCGCAACGAAGTTGAGCATGATCGTACTGATGACCTCGAGGACGCCGAAGTGGCGCCGTAATAGCGCGGCAATGGACGCCCATCCGGCGCCCGCAAGCGCGCCCGCCAGGAGGGCCAGCACCACGCCGGCCCTACCCATCGCGCCACCCACACCGAGTGCGGTCGCCGCCGCCGCCGCCGCGGCGCCGGCGAGCAACTGTCCCTCGGCGCCGATGTTCAGGAGGCCACCGCGGAAGGCCAGCGCCACCGCGAGCCCCGCGATCGCCAGCGGTATCGCGCGCACCAGCGTGGACGAGGTAAAGATCTGCAGCGAGCCCACCGACCCGGAGAGCATCGCGCGCAGCGCCGCCGAGGGATCGTGCCCGCTCGCCGCGACCACCAGCGCGAGCAACGTGGCCGTGACCCCGATGGTCACGAGCGCGAGCACGATCGCGCGCCCCACCGCTCGCATCACGGGAAGCTCACCGCGCATCCATTCCCGGGCTCATGCAAGGAATTACGCACGCGGGCAGGAGCGCCGGCAACTCTGATGCTGTCATTTGCGCAATTCGACAGCAGCGCCTCACTTCCGGTTTCTGTACGTCGCCCCACGAGGATCGCTTGCCGTTTCAGCGTTGACCTCACGGACAACACCTTGCGGTTCGCTCCCGCTCCCTGCGATCAGGTTCCGAGAGGACTTTCACCTCCAAGTGATAACCCAGTCGGGCTCACCACGAAACACGAGGGCGGAGCTGACTGCTCCGCCCTCGCGCCTAACTCTGGAACCGCCGCGCGCTACTTCTTCGCGGCCTTCACGGCAGCGAGTGCGTTCGCGTGCCCGGCGCCCACTTCCCACAAGGCGTACTCGGGAAGGTGGGTGGCCGTCTTCGTCAGGATGGACAGCGCCTGATCGGGTGTCAACCGTCCGCCCGCCGCCTCCTCCATCAGCGCCACGATTCCAGCTACGTGTGGTGCCGCCATCGAGGTTCCCGACGCGCACGTGAAGTACTGCTGGTGCGGGATTGAGACGTTGCAGATCCGCACATCATGGTTCGCGTCGAGACCGTTCAGCGTAAAGCCGAGCGACGCGCGAGTGGAGACGATGTGGACACCCGGAGCCATAATGTCGGGATGGTAAAGCGCATCGCCCGGAATGCCGCGCGACGAAAAGTCGGCGAGATATGACGGCCGGCCGGCGCCGGTCTGATCGGCGCAGTGATCCTTGGAGTTGGTAGGATCGATGGTGAACAGCTTGCAGCCGGCGGCGACGCTGATCACCCACGGCGCCACGCTGTACGGGTTGAGCGTGTTCTCGCCCGGCCCTGCGTTGCCGGCGGCGAACACCACCGTCACGCCCGCGTCGTGCACTTTCTTTGTCGCGATATTGATCGGGTGGTTGGGATCGTAGGCGCCGTCGCTGCCCCACGAGTTGTTCACCACCTGGATGTTGTACTTCGCCTGGTTGTCGAGTACGTAGTCAAAGCCGGCGAGCGTCCAGAAGACGAAGAGGATGTCGCCCGCACCGATGCCAATAAGGTTCGCGCCCGGAGCAACGCCCTTGTAGATTCCCGCCGCCGAGCCGCTGCCATCACCGGCGACCGTTCCGGCGACGTGCGTGCCGTGTCCAACCGATGTTTCGCTGTTGGCGATGTTCTCGACAAACAGTGTCCCCGCCGCGCGCGGAAGCGAGGGGTCGTAGGTGACGATGTCCCCGAAATCGGCGACGTACTTCACGTTCGCGACGGTCTTCACTGGGTACTTCAGCCCGGGGTTGTACAGTCCGTCGATGCCGCTGTCGAGGATGGCGACGCCGACGCCCTTGCCGGTGTAGCCGAGCGCCCAGACGTCGTCGGCGTTGGTGGAGCGCGTCGCTTCATAGTTCAGGTACTCGAGGCGCGCGTTGTGATACACGGACTGCACGCCCGGAAGGGATTGGATGGCGGCGAGCTGCGACGGAGTGGCGAGTGCGCCGACCATCGGCAGATGCTTGAAGGTGACGACACCAGCGCCCGTACCGGTGACGCCACCCGCTACCGCCGTCGCCGTCGTGGTGGCTTCGTCGAAGGTGACGATGACCTCGAGCTTATCGTTCGCACCAGCGACCGCGAGGGCGGTTGCGAGCTTCGGGTCGCCACTGCCGACGCTCGCCGACAGCATGACGGAGCTGGAACTCGGAGCGGTGATGGCTGGGGCGTCCTGGCAAGCAACCGCGAGAAGTGCTACCGCCGCGAGGGGAATCCATTGCTTCATTGTGCTGTTCTCCCGAGTAGGTTGATTTCACGTTCGAGAGTAAGGTATCGGGGCCGTTGTAAGGCCCCAAATAGGGTAAATACCTTATATTGACAATCCAAGCTGTGAGACTACCTTAGTCTTGGCTCCATACACTAGGTCCGTCCCATAATTGGCGACGGGGGAAAAGGGGCCGGGCCTCTACTCTAATCGTTGAGATTTTTTGCCTCATGGCTGGACAAGCTTATTGTGAGGCATTCGTGGGGCGGGAGGATCAGCGACGGGCGCTGACTTCTAACCTTGATGCGGCGGCGGCCGGCGAAGGGCGTATCGTCCTCATCTCCGGGGATGCCGGAATCGGTAAGACGAGGCTCTGCTACGAGCTCAAGCGTGAGGCAGCTGACCGCAAGCTCCGGGTAGTCGAGGGCAGGTGCTCCTCGGCAGAGACGAGCGTCCCATTCGGACCATTCATGTATGCTCTCCGCTTTCGACTCGCGCGCGGCGAGGGGCCGGCGGTCGTACGA
>JANNOC010000650.1:0-8857 GCA_031398865.1 Gemmatimonadota bacterium
CCGCTTCACATTGCGCGAAGCGCAGCTTCCCGCCGCTCAACGGAGGAACTCGGTCATGGCCGCCTCGCCGCACACGTGGGTGATAGACGTACTCGAGGAGGATGCCGCCGCGGTCGAGATAGATGGGCGGCAGGTGACCTCGCTACCTCGGTGGCTGCTCCCGGAGGGAACGCGCGAGGGTGACGTCCTCAGCGTGCGGCACGACCGGCGGGACGGAAAGTCCACGCTCGAGATCGAGATTGACCGGGACGAGAAGGAACGGCGCCTGCGTGCCTCCGCTCAGCAGACACGACGATCGTCGGCAGGCGATCCCGGGGGCGATATCGTGCTGTAGGGGTACGGCGAGCGTTTGAGGGGGAAGGGAAGGACGAGTGGTCAGTGCTCAGTTGTCAGTCATCGGTCGTCAGTCTCTCACTGATAACTGATAACTGACCACTGCTCTTTCCCCCACGCCCCACGATTGCCCTACAGTGACGAGCACGCCGTTTGTGCGGACGTGCGGTCGGACGGCCCGCTGGTGCTCGCGACGCCGCGCTCGACGGCGACTGTGTATCCGCCGCCGGGCGTGGTTCACGGTGCAAGACTGAGAGGGCCGGTGCCAAAGTAGGCAATGAGCAGTGCGGCGCCGGCAAGCGCTATGTTCTTCGTGAAGTGCGCCTTTTGGTTGGCAGCCATCATGGGATCCTGAAGACCCCAGAACCTGTGCATCATGAACGAGGTGGGGAGGAGGAAGAGCACCAGCAGCCAGGCGCCAATTTGCGGATAGACGCCAAGTAGCACGCTCAGGCCGCCGAGGAGGAGCATCACTCCAGTGAGCGGCACCGTGATCTCCGGCGCGGGCGCGCCGCTGCTCTTCGCGTACGGCACCATGCTCGCCCGCTGTGTGATGTGACTGATCCCGCTCATGATGAACAGGATCGAGAAAAGCACCCGGCCCAGCAGCACAAGAATTGTCATCGCAAGGTCCTCGTGGCGTGAGGGTGAAAGAGGGCGTCAGTTGCCCGCCCTGCGTGCGATTCGTCAACGCCGCGCGCCTTTCCCCGCTCGTGCCGGCGTGCGCTGACTGGTACTGAACGAATCGCGTCTCTGGTCCAGGAGCGCGCGGCAGCGCTCGCCGTCCATGGGATGTCCAAAAAAGTAACCCTGTCCCGCTTCACATCCTAATTCACGCAGCGCGGTGAGCTGCGACTCGGTTTCGATTCCCTCCGCGATGACCCGGAGTCCGAGGCTCTGGCCCAGCGAGATCACGGCGCGCGCGACACCGGCGTTCGCACCGCCGGCCGCGAGCTCCTGGACGAAGCTGCGATCAATCTTGACGGAGTCGACGGGAAGCAGCTGCAGCGCGCTCAGTGACGAATAGCCGGTGCCGAAATCATCCACCGAGATGTGCACGCCGAGGGCCTTGAGCTCGCGCACCCGCTCGATCATCCCATCGTGCCGGTGCATCGCGACGCTTTCAGTGACCTCGAACTCCAGTGTGTCGAACCCCATCCCGGTCTCCGCGACAATCTCGGTCACACGGCGCACGAAGTCGGGCTGTTGCAGCTGACGCGCGGAGAGGTTCACCGCAGCGCGCAGGTGCGGGTGCCCGTTCTGCTGCCACTCGCGTACCTGCGTACAGGCGGCTCTCAGCACCCACTCGCCCACGGGCACGATCAGACCCGTCGCCTCCGCCAGGAAGATGAACCGATCGGGCGCGAGCAGCCCCAGCTCCGGATGACGCCAGCGGACCAGCGACTCGACACCGTGGACGCGGCCGCTCTCGAGGTGCACGATGGGCTGAAAGTGCAGAACTAGTTCGCCGGTGATGACGGCACGGCGCAGGCTGTTCTCCAGCGCGAGCTGTTCCAGCGCGCGCGCGTTCATCGCGGGGGTGTACAACTGGAACGTATCGCGTCCTTCGCCCTTGGCCCGGTACATCGCGATGTCCGCGTTCTTGAGCAGTGTCTCGGGATCGCCGCCATCGTCCGGATACAGGCTGATCCCTACGCTCGCGCTCGCGAACAGTTCGCGGCCGTCGACGGTAAACGGCATGCGCATCGCTTCGCGCAACTTGCGCGCGAGGGCGATCGCGTCGGCCGCATCGAAGATCTGCGGCGCGAGAATGGTGAACTCGTCGCCACCCAGTCGGGCCACCGTATCGTTCGCGCGCAACAGCTCCTGAATGCGCGAGGCAACGCCTCGCAACAGGCCGTCGCCGGAGCCGTGGCCCAGCGAGTCGTTGATGACCTTGAAGCGATCCAGGTCGAGGAAGAGCACCGCCAGGCGATGCCCCGCTCGATGGGCGTTGGCGATGGCGAGATGCAAGCGGTCGAGAAACAGCTGCCGGTTGGGCAAGCCGGTCAACGGGTCGTGATAGGCGAGATGCTCGATTTGCGCCGCGGCCTGTTCAGTGGCGCGCCGCTCATCTTCGAGCAGCCAGATGATCAGCCCGAGCGCCATCGCGATCTGGAGCAGGAAATCGAAGAAGCCGAGGAACTGCGCATAGCCGCTGACGCGCCCGGTTAGCGGCAGCAGGACCGTGGCAGCGAAGAGATGCAACTGCTCCAGCCCATAGAAGGCGAACGCGCCCGCCACGAGCCGCGGGCCGACGTCGCCGCGGCGGCCGTGCGCGTTCCACACGCCACCCGCGGCGATGAGAAAGGCCAGACCAGCGATGAAGAAGCGAATGTCCACCCGCAGTCCGAAGCGCAACTCGCTGGGCAGGGTGGCGAGCGACGACAGCAGCGCAATAACGGCGGCCAGCACCGCCAACGTCACGAGCACGCGTCGGATGAGGTGGCGCTCGACGATCCTGCCGGTGGTCATTTCGTACACACCGAACAGCAGCAGCGCCACCTGCATGTAAGCGGCGGCACCGGAGACGGACGCGAGGGCGATGCGCAGCGGATGCGACGACGCGAGCGCGGTGGCCTGGGCCACGTACAAGGCGGCGCCGCTGACCATCATGTGCACGCTGAGCGCGGTCCAGCTCCACGCCCACAGCAGCAGGTAGCTGCGCAGGAGATGCCGGTAGAAGCTGTAGAAGACGACGGCAGTCAGCAGTCCGCCCACTGCCTGCAGCAGCAGTGTCGTGTAGACGACCATTACTGTTTGCGACACGCTGCCCCGTCGCTCAACGACTCGACATGTGACGCACCGCCGCGACGATCGCGGGCACGGTCAGTCCCAAGCCCGTGAACACGCGCTCGTGCGGTGCTGAGGCGCCGAAGCGGTCGATGCCCAAGACATCGCCATCGTGCCCGACCCAGCGATGCCACGACATCGGGTGCGCTGCTTCCACGGCGAAGCGCATCACGCCAGGGGGGAGCACTTCGTCCTGATACGCGCGCGTCTCTTTCGCGAACAGCTCGTGGCTGGGCATGCTCACCACGCGGGCGCGAATGCCCTCCGCGGCCAGCGCGGTCTGTGCCGCGAGAATGAGCGCGACTTCCGAGCCGCTGGAGAGCAGAACGACATCCGGCGCGCCGCCCGGTGCGTCCGCGAGGACGTACGCGCCCCGCGCCACGCCGCGCGCGTCCGCATACCGAGCCCGATCGATGAAGCTCAGCTTCTGCCGCGTCAGCACCAGCGCCACCGGACCGTCACGATGCGCCAGCGCGATGCGCCACGCCTCCGCGGTTTCCGACGCGTCAGCGGGACGCAGCACGGTAAGGTTGGGAATGCACCGCAGTGCCGACAGGTGCTCCACCGGCTGGTGCGTCGGGCCGTCTTCCCCAAGTCCGATGGAATCGTGCGTGAAGACGAAGATCACGCGCTGCTTCATGAACGCCGCGAGCCGGATCGCTGGGCGCATATAGTCGGAGAAGACGAGAAAGGTGACGCCGTACGGAATCACGCCGCCGTGCAGGGCCATCCCGTTCATGATGGAGGCCATGCCATGCTCGCGGATGCCGAAGTGCATGTTGCGGCCCGCATGATTCCCCGGTGCGAACGTCGCCACATCCTTGAGCATCGTGTTGTTGGACGGCGCCAGGTCGGCGGAGCCGCCCATCAGCTCCGGAACTTTCGTGGCGAGCGCGGTCAGCGTCAGTCCCGAGGCCGCGCGGCTCGCGACCGCGCCGGTCTCCGCGGTGAACACGGGGATCACACTGTCCCATCCTGCGGGCAGCTCGCCGCGAAGACGCCGGTCCAGCTCCGCCGCGTCGCCCGGATGGGCCGCGGCGTACGCGGCCCATGCCGCACCCCACTCGGCGTGCATCGCCGCGCCACGCTGTGCGGTCTCCCGCCAATACGCGAGCGCGTCGTCGGGAACATAAAAAGGCTCGCTCCACGGCCAGCCAAGACGCTGCTTGGTGAGCACGATCTCCTTCTCCCCCAACGGCTCGCCATGCGCCTTGGCCGTGTCCACTTTGTTCGGGCTGCCGTAGCCGATGTGCGTACGCACGACGATCATCGTCGGCCGCGCGGTCTCCGCCTTCGCGGCGACGATGGCCTGGTCCACCTCCTCCAGATCGTTGACGTCCGCCACGGCGAGCACATGCCAGCCATAGGCCTCGAAGCGCGTGTGCGGATC
This sequence comes from Gemmatimonadota bacterium, assembly GCA_031398865.1. Lineage (GTDB taxonomy): Bacteria > Gemmatimonadota > Gemmatimonadetes > Gemmatimonadales > Gemmatimonadaceae > JANNOC01. Next base: position 4,517 of record JANNOC010000650.1, read on the forward strand.
GTCGCTGTACGTGAGCTCCGTGGACCCGTCTATCGTGATCTTGTTGTCGTCGTAGAATCCGATGAGCTTCCCGAGCCTGAAGTGCCCGGCAAAGGACGCCGCCTCATGCGACAGCCCCTCCATCAGATCGCCATCGCTGCAGATGAAGTACGTGTGGTGATCGATGACCGCGTGTCCGTCGCGATTGAAGACGGCGGCGAGATGCGCCTCGGCCACCGCCATACCCACCGCGTTGGCGAAGCCCTGGCCGAGCGGGCCGGTGGTAGTCTCCACCCCCGGCGTATAGCCGTATTCGGGGTGGCCCGGCGTTCGGCTCTCCCACTGCCGGAATTGCTTGAGATCCTCGATCGTGAGGTCGTAGCCAGTGAGATAGAGGAGGCTGTAGAGCAGCATGGACGCGTGGCCGCACGAGAGTACGAAGCGGTCGCGATTCGCCCACTGCGGATCCCCAGGATTGTGTCGCAGGTGCCGGGTCCACAGCACGTACGCGAGCGGGGCGAGCGCCATGGGCGTGCCAGGATGTCCCGAGTCGGCCTTCTGCACCGCGTCCATCGCGAGCGTGCGGATGGTGTTGATGCACAGCTCATCGAGCGACTGGGCGGTCGCAGTGGTCACGGACACGATAGTGAATCTCCTGCGACGATGCGGGGGTACCATGGCGGACGGCGCGATGCGTCATCCCGTGATAAAGCTAGCCTATCGGCAGCCCGCTTTCACCCCAAAAGGAGTAACGAAGTGTCCGAGCGCTTTCCGCAACTGTTCTGGGGGCTCGTCGTCGTCGGCGTTGCGCTCGTGATAGCCGCTCTGGCCGGAAGTGCCGCGGTTCGCGATGTGAAGCGCGCGAACGATCAGATCATGGTGACGGGCTCCGCCAGGCGTCCCATCCGGTCGGACTTCGTGGTCTGGCGCGTGTCGGTTTCCAGCCAGCGGGACGGGATGGCCCCGGCGTATCAGGAGGTGCAGAAATTCGCGGACCGCGCGCGAGCGTTCCTGCGCGCACAGGGAATCGCGGACTCGTTGATCACGACCGTGGCGCTCGAGACCGAACGCCTTCCCGAGATCTCCTTCAACGGGCGCGAGACCGGCAAAGTGCTGGGCTATCGGCTCACGCAGAGCTTCGACGTTCGTTCCGCCGATGTCGAAGGGATCACGCGGATCGCGCGCGCGGTGAACGATCTGATCACCGAGGGCGTGCCGGTCGCGTCACGGCCGCCGCAGTATCTCTACACGAAGCTCGCCGACATTCGCATCGCGATGTTGAGCGAAGCCACCAAGGACGCGCGCGCCCGCGCCGTGGAAGTGGCGAAGGCGGCCGGGAGCGAGATCGGCGCACTGCGGCGTGCGGACATGGGCGTCTTTCAGGTCACGCCGCGACATTCCACCGAGATCAGCGACTACGGGATGAACGATGTTTCTTCGGTGGAGAAGGACATCACCGCGGTCGTGCACGTGACGTTCGCGGTGGAGCGGTAGCGGCGACGCTGCCGTCGGCGCACCCGCTACCGGATCAGCTGCTCGATCTCCGCGGCCTTGCACTTGTTCTCGTGCCCGGGATACACGTGGTTGCAGTGAATGCAATGCTCGCCGAAGCCGGTGCGTCTCCAGATGAGATAATAGATCGCGCGCTGCAGCGTCTTCACGCGCTCGTCCAGCTGTTTGAGATCCGCGACGTCCGTGGCCATGAGTTCTCCCGGTGATGCCGACGCCTGCCGCGAAGGCACGGGCGCCAGATGATGCGCAACTGGGTCGAACCACCGCACGCCGGTTCGATGCGCACGTCGGATATACAATCGTTCAGCATGGGGGCGCAACCACCGTACGACCCCGACCCGTGCGGAGTGTCACACGGCGCCTCGGCCCGCGATGCGCTCCGCGAGCACCGTCGCGATGGCCATGATGGTCTCCTGAGGATTGACGCCGGGCGCGGTTGGGAGCAGCGAGCCGTCGCACACGTACACCCCGGGCACGCCGTGGCGCTCACCGTCCGGGGTTGTTCCCGAGGTCCGCGGATCGGTACCCATGCGGCACGTCCCGTTGACGTGCGCGGAGAACAGCCCGATCTGGTTCGCGCCGACGGGAAGTTCCCGGATCGTGTCGAGATCACGCGGATGCCGGATGCGCGGCGGGCGCGTGTGCAGCGTCACGACCTCGCGCGCGCCGGCCGCCAGCTGCAGCCGTGCCGCGGCTTCGATGCCGGCGCGGAGATGCGCCCCATCCGCGCGACCGAGCCGATAGCGGATGTGTGTGCGTCCCCGCCGGTCGAGCGTCACGGAGCCATTGGAGCGCGCGCGGTCCGCGCCGTCGCGCACTAGCGCGATCATGGGCGCCATCCGCCGGAAGCGCGTCATGAGCGCCCGATGCTCCGTGCCGAAGCCGGGCGTCGCGACCGCGCCAATTCCGGGATGCAGTGGCGGACACTCGATCCAGTAGCCATAGCCCGACGGATCGCGATCGAGAAAGTGATCACACACCGCGGAAAGCGGGACGCCCCCCGCGGCGTAGATGTCGCGGTCGTGCAGCCCCACGACCGCAGTGGTCGGATGCAATCGCAGATACTGTCCCACGCCGCCGCCGCCCATTCCCGACCGCTGTAACAACACCGGTGTCTCCACCGCGCCCGCGGCGACGATCACGAGCGGCGCGTCCACACGCATTCTGCTGCGCGCGATGCCCGTCAGCGGGTCACGCAGCTGGACGTGCACGCGCTTGCGCGCGCGGCGCCCGCCGCGCTCGAGCAGCTCGATCCGTTCCACACGCGCATTCGCCACGAGACGTGCACCGGCGGCCAGCGCCCGGGGCACAAAAGTCACCAGCGTGCTCTGCTTGGCGCCATAGCGGCAACCCTGTCCGCAGAAGCCCGAGCGCACGCAGCCACGCGCATTGATCACTACGCTACGGGCGCGCCACCCGAGCGCTTGCGCCCCGTCCAGGAGAATCCGGTTGGCGGGCGAATGTGCGTCTTCCGGGACACGTCGCGCGTGCGTCTCGCTCTCGATGCGCTCAAAGACGGGACGCAGCTCGCGCGACGACAGTCCCGTCACCCCGTGCTCGGCGCTCCATTCCTCGAGCACATAGTCTGGGGTTCGCAGCATGATCATCCAGTTCACTGTCGTACTGCCGCCCACCGACTCCCCCTGCAGTATCGCGACGCCGAGATCGTCGGTCGCACGCAGTCCGCGCTCGGCGTACAACTGCTCGCGCATGGTGCGCTCGCGCTCGTCGAAGTCGGCGGCGTCATGGTGAGTGCCGGCCTCGAGAATCACGACGTCAAATCCCGCTTCGGCGAGCCGTGCCGCCGCGACGGCGCCACCCGCGCCCGTGCCGATCACGACGACGTCGGCGGTGAGCGTGCGATCGGACAGCGTCGCGTCCGCCGCCGCTGCGTGCCTGGCCGCGTGCGCGTCGCGATGCGCGCTACCGTCCGCGGCGGCGGCCGCGCGTTGGCGGGACGCGTCTTCCTCCCGCGCGACCGGCTCGTCGTCGCGCTCGATCCCCGCGAGTGATCCCTCCCACGCCACTGCCCGTGCACGCTCGAAGAACGGCCCGAGGTAGCCGATTCCCGCCTGTACCTCGGGCCGCTCGTAATGCGAGAGTAGCGTGAGCCGGCGCAACAGCTGGAAGACGGTGCGCTGCGCGCCGAGCGGGGAGTCGGCCCAGCGCGCCAGCATCGCGTCCTGTTGCACCGGCGAGAGTTTTTCGAAGGGGAGGAGGCGTCCCACGGTCAGCAGCGCGGCGGCGCGGCTCCCGAACAGCGCAAGCGCATGCGACACGGCGCGCGCCTTCCAGTCCGGCATCCCCGCGATTTTGAGTTCCACCAGCTCGATGGTCCGCTCGACCACCGGGCCAGCCGTCTCGTCAGGCGGTGGCGCAATCCTGCGGACCACGCACGCGAGCGTCGTGCGCTGAGCCGGAGACAGTCGGTAGCCCTCCGGCGCGTCGCTCAGCGCGCCGCGCCCTCGACTTTCGCGATGCGGTACACGCGGCCGGTGGCGGAGAGTATGTACAGTTCGCCCACTGCATCCTCTCCGAAGGAAAGGACGTTGCCGAGACTCCCCACGTCCCAGCTGCGTTCGTCCGCTGCCGCGGCGCCCGTGTAGCGGAAGCTGCGCAACCATCCCTGGCAGTAGTCCGAGTAGAAATAGTGGCCATGCAGCTCGGGGATCGCCGCGCCGCGATACACATAGCCACCGGTCACCGAGCAGCCCTGGGCGTGATCGTATTCCACCACTGGCAGCGTTTTTCCTGTCCTGTTACACGGCTCCGCCGCGTAGCAGCTGGATCCCTCCATCACGTTCCATCCATAATTCAGCCCGCCCGTGCGCGCGTCCACGACGTTGATCT
>JANNOC010000658.1:0-5949 GCA_031398865.1 Gemmatimonadota bacterium
GTGAGGCGCAACGCGAACTCGGGACAGTTGCGCACCGCGAGCTTGGCCTTTTCCATCAGCGCTGCGGGCACGAGGCCGTCGCCTTTCGCCTGGGCAAAGCCGAGGTCATCGATCGCGATCAGTTCCGGGACCAGCACGTGGCAGCGGTTGTGCCCCTGGCACTTGTCGGCGTTGACCAAGAGACGCATGGCCGCGGGCGATTGGCCCGACGTTGGTTGGCGCCTTTCATCGTTCGCCCGTCCTTCGATGGCCATGGTTCCCTCGGCTCACCCTTCCCTGTGGTGCAGGCTCTTTGGGAACGCCTCCACCGGAGACGGTTATTGAAATTATACTGCCATTATAGCCATTGTTATGCGCCACTATAGCGTCCTTTGAGCAAGTTCTGGAACAAAGCCTGCCATCAAGCGAACCGGAATCCCACCATTGCCGGTTGCGAACACCGGCGCCAGCGGTATCGCCACCTGTCGCTCCAGCTCTCGCTCAGCCGACAACATCGCTATGCGCCATCCCGGGCATTTCGACCGCGCCACCTTACCGAGCTGGGCATACAGATTCCGTAGCGCGGCCACGTTGCCGACCCTGGAGCCGTAGGGCGGGTTGGTGGCGAGCAGGCCGTGTGTTTCCAGCGCCCGCTGCACTCCGGATATCGCGTGAGTCCGGAATTCAATGTCCTCGCGCACCCCCGCGCGCTCCGCATTCGCGATGCCCGCGGCTGTCGCACCGGCATCGCGATCGGATGCCTTAATCACGCACGGAGCACTCGGAATCTCCGCCTCGCGTGCCGTCCCTGCTACCCGCGCCCACGCGGCCGGGTCGAACTCCGGCCATCGCATGAAGGCGAAGCGGCGGCCACGTCCCGGAGCCATCCGACGCGCCAGCAGTGCGCCCTCGATGGCAATCGTCCCCGAGCCGCACATGGGATCGAGCAGCGGCGTCGTGCCATCCCATCCGGCTGCCATGAGCACTGCCGCGGCAAGCGTCTCGCGCAATGGCGCCTTGCTCACGGCCTGACGGTATCCGCGGCGGTGCAGCAACGCCCCGGAGCTGTCCGCGCTCACCGTGCAGATGTCGTGCGACAGCCGTACGACAAACAACGGCGCGTCTTCTTCCGCGTGATCGTCGCGTCCCTCTTCCTCCGCGCTGCCCTCGCTCGCGGCCACGCTTCCGCCGACACGTCGCTCCACAGCATCCGCGATGCGCTCCGCGACCGCATCGGAGTGGTACAACCTGGATTTCCGGCAGGTCACTCGCACGCGCACCCGGTCCCCCGGCGTGACGTAGCGCTCCCACGCGATACGGCGCGCCGCACGCTCCAGCTCGCGAAACGCCGTGACGCGAAAGCTCGCGACGCGCACGACCACGCGGCTCGCGACTCGCAAGTGCAGATTGGCCGCATACATTTCTTCGAGACTCGCGGTGAACGTGACACCGCCTCCGCGGCGGACGGCCTGCGCGTCCCCGACGCCGAGCGCATGGAGCTCCTGGACAACGAGAGGCTCGAGACCAGGAGCCGTAATGGCGTACAGCGAGAAGTGCTCGGCGGCGGGCATTCGGAAAGGTGCATCGGAAACGGCGGAGGGAGAATGAGTGGATCGCGACTGTCGTTCGTGCTGGCGCTGGGCATGATGGGAATGCTCGCGGGATGCCGCGCGACGACCGATGAGGGAAACGGCGAAGTTCTGCGCTCGCGAGACGCGGTGAGCGCCACGCGCATCGACATCCGCCGCGACGGCGGAATCGCCGGACTGCGCACCGACCTCTGGGCGGATCTCGTAACCGGAGGGTTTGGAACGGTCACGCGCAGAATGTGCGAGGCGCCGTCCTGTCCGCCGCCGATCGACAGCGTGGCCGGCACCCTGACGCGAGCGCAGGCCGACGCACTCATCGCGCGCATCGCCGAAGCAGACTTCTTCAATCTCCGTGACGACTGCGGCGTCACGGCGAATGCGGCAGATCTCTTCTTCTACGCCGTCACCATCCGCAGAGGCGGTGACTCGAAGACCGTGCGCGCTGATGATCTCTCCATGCCCCAGCCGCTCGCGCGCATCGTGGCCGACCTCTCGCGCGTGTTCGACGGGGCCGGACGGCGCGCACCCTAGCGAGCGCCTGGCCGACCGATCGCGCCGTCACGCGACGCGCGATCGGGTCATGGGCGCGAAGGCGATGAGCGTCGCGATCAGCCAGATCGCGCCCATCAGCACCCCCGCCACGACATCGGTGGGCCAGTGCACTCCGAGATAGAGCCGGGAATACAGCGTCACCAGCGTGAGAACACCGGCGGCAGCAATCGGCCAGCGCCACCCGCGCTCGCGATGCAGTAGCAACGCCACCGTGAAAAGCACCGCGATGGTCGCGATCGCGTGCCCGCTCGGATACGCCGCCCAGGCAAACTGCCCGCGATGCTCCCACAGCTGCGGCCGCGGACGCTCGTACATCATCTTGAGCAGCGGCGTGAGCGTGAAGCTTCCCATCTGCACGACGAACAGGTGCACTGCCAGATCGCGCCGACGAATTTTCCACAGCCAGGCCGCGGCGATCAGGACAATGGGAAGCAGTGTGATGTTGGTGCCGAGCCAGGGCAGCGTCAGAAAGATCCCGTCCAGCCACGACGGAACCTCGATGTGGATGCGACGCAGGAGCGCGATCTCCCATTCGAAACCGGTGGCCCAGTCCCCGGCGCGCTGCAGCACGAGCGCGTACGCGGTGGCGAACCCCACTGCCGCGAGGTAGCCGCCAATCACCCACGCGCCGCGATGACGCCACGACATAGCGGCGTCCGCCTCGCCGCCTGAACCCACCGCCGACCTATGCCAGCTTCGCATCCACCTCGATCGCGACACCGGCCAGCGCACCGGACACCGGACATCCGGTCTTCGTGGCCTCGGCCACCTTCTGGAACGCCTCCGGCGAGACGCCGGGTACCGTGGCGCGCACGGTCAGCGCCATGCGTGTGATCTTGAAGCCGGCGCCCACCTTTTCGATGGTGCACGCGGCCTGCGTTTCCACTCGCGTCGCGGGTGTGCCCGCTCCCTCGAGTCCGCCACTGAGCGCCATGCTGTAGCAGGCGGCGTGCGCGGCGGCCAATAGCTCCTCGGGGTTGGTTCCGCCCGCCTGCTCGAAGCGCGAGCCGAACGAATACGCCCCGCTGATGCTCCCACTCTCACCCTTGAAATTTCCTTTCCCGCCCTTGAGTCCGCCTTCCCACACGGCGCTCGCCTTTCGCGTCGGCATGTCGAATTCTCCGAAACTGGTTGTCCGGGGAAGCTACCGCCGCAGCACGTCAGCGGCGAACTGCGCTAGCTTTCCGAGATTCGTCGACAGCCCACAGCCGAGAATCGCTCACCGTCCGTGCCCGACGCACCTTCTGCTCAGCTCCCTCCCTCCATCGCGCGCGTGCTCGCGTATTTCCGAGCGTTGTCGCGGGAGGACAAGATGCAGGCGCTCGTCCAGTATTCCCGAAAGCTCGAGCCGCTGCCCGAGCGCTTTCGCGAACTGGATCGCGCCGCCTTCACGGTGCCTGAGTGTCAGACGCGCGTCGATCTCTTTCCCGAAGTCCGGGACGGCACGCTGCACTTCTACGCGGACCTCGACCCGAAGCGCTCGCCCACCGTCGCCGCGGTGCTCGCGATCATCTTTTCCGCCGTGAACGACGCGCCACCCGAGACGACCCTGGCGCTGCCGGGCGATTTCGTGCGTCAGCTCATGGAATCGATCGGTCTGGGAGCGCGCGAAGTTGGCCTCAACGCGATGGTCACGCGTCTCAAGCGCTACGCGCGCGACGCCGGGGCGGCCGGCGCACTCCCGGCGAAGTAGCCGCAGGCGCAGGCCGCGCGTAGAATAGCCTGCTTCGTCGGCTCTCCTCTATCCCGATGCCATGTCAGAGATCACGATCACCATCAAGCGCGACGGCCCCTATCGAATCGAAGGCGAGGACGTCGCGAAGGTGCGCATACTCGACCACACCGGCACCGTCCTGACGCCGGCGGGCAAAGTCATCGCGCTGTGCCGCTGCGGTGGGTCCTCGACCAAGCCGTTCTGCGATGGGACGCACAGCAAGATCGGGTTCCGCGGCGCGGAGCAGGCCGCGCGCGAGCAGGACGCCAAGGACCAGACGTAGTCAGGCGATGGACCGTGTCCTCAACGCCTGGGTGTGGACGGCCACGGTGCTTGTCGTGATCGTCGGCTTTCCGGTCGTCGCCATCGTTTTTCTCGTCACTGCGCCATTCGATCCCGGCCGGTATGCCGCGGGGCGCGCCTTCAGGCTGCTCGCGGTAACGGGTACGAAGCTCAATCCTCTGTGGCGATTCCGCACCTCCGGAACGCTCCGCGATCCTCGACGGCCCTACGTCGCCGTGTCCAATCACGAGTCCTGGGCGGACATCTTTCTCATCTCGCATTTTCCGTGGGAGATGAAGTGGTTGTCCAAGGACACCATCTTCAGGATTCCCGTGATGGGATGGATGATGCGCATGGCGGGAGACATCTCCATCGTCCGTGGCAAGCGCGACAGTGTGATCGAGGCGCTCGCGAGCTGCCACGATCGCCTCGGGAAGCGTGTCTCCGTCATGATTTTCCCCGAAGGAACCCGTTCTCGCACGGACGAAATGCTCCCCTTCAAGGACGGCGCATTCCGGCTCGCGATCGAATCCGGGGCCGCGGTACTTCCCATCGCCGTCGCCGGCACCCGCCACGCCATGGCGAAAGGCTCGTTTCGTTTTGCGCGCGCGATCGCGCATGCGCGCGTGCTGCCGGCCATCGAGACCACCGGCCTGACGCTCGCGGATCTTCCCGCGCTCAAGGCAGATACGCGAGCGCGCATCGAGGAGGCGCGACGCGCGCTGCAACGCGAACTCGGTTTGGCGCCGCTCGGGGAAAGCTCCCGAGGCTGATCACCGGCCATTGCCGATCTCCTCCGGCGCGCGCCCGCTCACGCTGGGATCACGTGTCCGCCAACCGTGCGAGCCTACAGCAGCGCCGCGTGCCAGGATTCGGAGGCTGGCGTCTCGAAGCGCTCGCGCCACTCGCCCAACGTCGTCACGGTGAGGTCAAACACGCGCGTGCCCTGTCCCACGTTGCCGCTGGCGCCGAGCTTCGAGAAGTCCGAGCGGGCGAGCGATACGGTGCTCCCGGTGCCATCGCGATAGAAGACGCGACCGCCAGCGACGAGGCTCGTGCCGATCTCGCTCTCCAGCGAGCGGAGCGAGCGGAACAATCCGTCAATTGAGCACCCGGACGCGCCCGCCTGGCGTTGATCCACCGCGATGGTGAGAAAGCGGCTCTCGCGCCAGTCGCGTGCGCTGTGCAGCGGTGCGCCGTGCGCGGCCCACGTCGCGAGATACGCGTCCACGACGCCCAGCAGCCGGTCAGCGTGCGACGGCGCGAGCGCCTCGTCGCTGCCGAACACCCACACGCGGGCGTCGTCGGGAAGAGAGTCGAATGGGACCAGCGGCATTGTCGCAGCTCCGTGGAGAGACCTGTCTTCAGGAAAGATAGTCGCGCTCCCGGCCGAGTGACCTCCGGCGGGCTCGCCAATCGCCGATCCGCGCGACAGCTTCCCGCGATTCACTGATCTGAAACCCTGTCCCACCATGACCATGACCGACACGCGCTATCATCGCCGGGCCTTCATGAGCGCTTGCTCCAGCCTCGGCATCAGCTCCGCGCTGCTGCCCTCTCTGCTCTGGGCCGCGGCAGAGAGTGGAGTCGAGATTACGCCGGCCGCCATCGCGGCCGCGGAGGAGCTGGCGGGGGTGCGGTTCGATGAGAAGGAACGCGAGATGATGGTCGACGCGCTGCGCGAACAGATCAAGCAGCTCGACACGCTGCACGGGATCGCGCTCGCCAACTCGGTTCCGCCGGCCGTGTCGTTTTCTCCATTGCTTCCCGGCATGCAGCTCGACCGCGCGCGCGGGAAGCTGACGCGTGCGCGCGCGTCGGCGCGCGCGCGGC
>JANNOC010000300.1:0-14245 GCA_031398865.1 Gemmatimonadota bacterium
GCCGCGCTGCGCACGGTGTCGAGCGCGGCACGTGGCGGCGCGCCACGGGGAATGTAGCGACTCAACGTTACCGGAATCGTGAATTCAAAACCGTACCGGCGCAGTCCTCCTCGTGAGGCGGACGCGCCTTGAAGGGTCGCAGTGTTTGTGTTGGTGACCTGAAGGGAAAGCGTATGCGGCGTATACGGAATGGCGAGCTGCACCGCCCCGCTCCACGCATCGTCGTATCCCTCGGGCCGATCCAGCATGGTGGTATAGTCGCCGGCCACGGCGAAGTACCGTCCGAGCCGCAGTACGCCTCCGCCCGCGAACGCGACCCGCGACTCGCCGAGGTCGAACGCGTCGGAGAGTCCACGCGCCGCGGCGCGCAGTGTCACGGGCCCGACACGTCGGCCGAGGGTGATCTCACCATCCATGCTCCGTGCCGCGAGGTTGTAGCCTCCCTGCAGCGCGACGTCCGCAAGCCATCCGCGTTCCTGCGCAAGTGGCGCCAGGCGTCCGAAGAATTCCCATTCGTTCGGATACCGCGCGGCCACGTCGGAGTTCGTGGCGTCGTTGAATCCGAGAAGCGATCGCCAGGGCAGGCCGGCGCCGACCAGGAACGTCGGGGAGCTGCTCACCTTTCTGGCCGGCGCGTCGCCGGCAGTGAAGCGATGCAGAAAGTTGAAGTGCAGAGTGCCCGCCGGACCCACCCAGTCGCCCGTGATATTCGGCGAGCGATCGAGCAGCGACTGCCCCCACGCGGGTCGCGCCGGAAGGGTGGCGACGCACACGAGGACGGCGGCGCCCCAAGCGAGGCATGTACGATCCTGGAATCTGTCCATGACTCTGGGGACGGACGCGACACCGGGCAGCGCATACGCCGCCAAGGTAGGGGCGGCACGATGAGGGCGCAATCCGGCGCCTAGGAAGCACCTCGCTTTCCCCGCCCTACTCCGTTCGGAAGGCAAGATCGTCCTCCCTGGAAGCTCCGGGCAACGTCACGACACCGGAATCCAGTAGCTCACCTTGACCGCGATGATGTTGTCCCCGCGTGCCGAGAGCGCATCCCAGAGTCCCTTCGGACCAACGAGCCGGCCGTCGGTCGTCTCCGACGACAATCGCTGCTGCCACACGAGGAAGACCGTACTCCCGCGCCTCCACTCCCAGCGAAGCACGGTGCTCGTACGAAAGGAACGCACGGTGAAATCGTCGAGGTCGAGTGTGAAGCGATCTCCATTGTCAGTGACTTCGAGCTCCCCATCCCGGGTGCGCTCGATCGTTGTGCCCTCGGCGCCGTACCGGCGAAGTTCGCTCCCGCGCGCGGACGCGAGCTCTCCGTAGCTGTGGAAGCGCCCGCTCGCCGTGAAGGGCTCCGCGTACGCCTCCAGGCTGAGGTTGGGAGTGAATGCGTAGTTCGATCGGAAGGACAGGGCCAATTCACTCCGCTCGACGGTCGCGAAGATGTAGCGGCGGCCGAACGTCGCTGTCGAGCCGCCAGACCGTGACGTGATGAACTGGCGCGTGTCGCGCTCACGGGAGTAATCCGGGCCCAGGGAAATTTCCCACCGTTCGCGTGGGCGCACCGACCACAGCGCCGACACGGCGTGCCCGCGTCCGCCGAGCGCGTCCCGGTAGTACGAGAAGTCGCCCTCCCATTGCGTCCTGTGCGCGGGGTTGCCGCTCAGGCTTGCCTCGATGGTGCGCCGCGACCCTGTCCGCATGAGCGGGCCGCCGCGCGTCTGGTTGTCACTCAGCACCGACGCCTCCCAATCGAATTCCACCGCGGTGTGCCAGTAATTCCGCCACGTGGCGCTCGCCAGGATCTCCGGCGAGGACGTCTGCAGCACGCCGCCGAAGTTCCACTCGTTGACAAGTCCAGCGCCGATTTCGTACGAGCGAAACAGCCACTGGCGGCGCGTCTCGCGAAAGGCGAGGTCCGCCGTCGAGCGCAGGTCGTCCACCGTGGACGATCGGCCGGCATCGTTCAACTCGAGTCCCGGTGTCCGCATCAGGCCGGCCACCTCCCAGAGCCAGTGTCGCCCGCTCTCGCGACTCAGCGTCAGCGCGGCACTCGCGCCGGTGAGCGCCGTTCGCGAGGAGTCCAGCTCGACATAGCGCGCGTCCGGCCGCTGAAAGTAGCGCGCGCTGGAGCGCTGAAGACGCAGGAGCGCCAGCGAATCACCGGACACATGGCTGAAGCCCACGTGGCCCCGGAGCCGGTATTCCCGCTCTCGCAACCGGAGATCCCAGTCGCCGCCTCCGGAGAACGCGCGGCGCGCCAGCACAGCCGACACGGGCTCGCCTCCTTCGAGGTCCCGATCAACGGCGGTCAGCATCACACCGGCAGTTGAGCCGGAGCGGCCGAACTCCTGCTGCAGACGCATCACACCGTAGCTGCTTCGCGGCTCGACCCGGACCTCGCCGCGTTCTTCCGTCGTCTCGTCGAACGTTCGCGCCACCTCGCGGTCCGTCACCGCGCCGAGAGCGCCAAGCGACAGTCCCGAGGACAGCCGACCCGTGACCTTCGCGGCGCCAAGAATGGTCGTGTGCTGAGGGCGATCCACGAAATCGGCCGACGCCCTGCCGCGCGGCGCGGCTCCGATGCGCCGCGAGTAGAAGTAGGCGGGCCCGCGCCCTTCGAGGAGTTCGCGTCCTTCCGTAAAGAAGGGGCGACGTTCGCTGAAGATGGTCTCGAAGGCCGAGAGGTTCACGTCCGCGGGGTCGGCTTCGACCTGTCCAAAATCCGGATTGACCGTCGCGTCCAGCGTTAGGCCGGGCCCGAGTCCTGCCTTAAGGTCTCCCCCGATTCGTGTCGCGACAGCGTTCCCGTGAAAGGGATTGCCCGGCTCGCGCTCGGAACGCAGCGTCGCGTCGGTCGCGACATACGGCAGGAGCTCGATGCGCCGCGATGGCGGGGGGGCGACGATGCCGGTGAGATGGCCGAATCGCGATGCCCATCCTGTTTCGTCCCTCGGCACCACGATCCAAAAATCGTCCTCGTTGCGCGCCGGAATGCGGCGCTTCGCGTTGATGCCCCACGCGGTCGTGCCGGCGCTGAACCGAAGCTGCGCGAAAGGGATGCGCATTTCGGCCGACCAGCCGTGCGCGTCGCTTGCCACTCGGCCCTCCCAGATGGGATCGAACTCGTAATCACGGCGTCCTTCCTCGTCGCGCGGGTGGTAGTAGTCGAGCCGGACTCCCGCGGCGGTCAGTCCGAAACTGTAGGCGGTGCGCCGGTCACCGTGCGTGTCGAGCGAGATGATGATCTGCTCCGAATTCCCCGTGTGATCGCGGCGTGTCAGCTGCTTGCGGACCGCGCCCGGCGCCGCGCTGTGCATGCGCGCGCCCACATACAGCGCCCGTTCGTCGAAGACGAACGCGATCTCCGTTTCCTCCGTAGCCCTGGCGCCTTCGTCAGGCGCGCGCTGGCGAAAACCCGAGACGAACGAAGCGCGGCGCCAGATCTCGTCGTCCAGGCGTCCGTCAAGTCGTGGTGCGGGTCCGGTCACGCGGATTGCCGGCGCGGTCCGCACGGCGTCACCGCGGATGGTGGGAGACTGCGCCAACGCCATGCCGGGCATTGTCCCCAATACAAGGGCGACTACGCGACCGCACACGGCCCTCCTTCTGCTCACGCGTATCCCTCCATGATCCGCGCGAGCGCTCGCACGGACGGACGCTCGGCGGGCTCCGGTTCCAGACACGCGTCCACCGCCGCGGCCAAAGCTCCCGGCAGCCGGCGGTGCACGCGCACGGCGTCGGCTCGCCGGCGCAGCTGCTGGAAGTCGTCGCCGCGATTCTCGAAGGGACGCCGGCCGGTGGCCGCTTCGAACAGCACCGCGCCGATTCCCCAGACATCGGTCGCCTCAGTCACCGGATCTCCGCGCGCCTGCTCCGGCGCCAGATACTGTGGACTGCCGACGCCGCGTCGTCCCTTTCCCGGAGGTCGCGCGATGTTGAAGTCAATCACCTTGGCCTGGCCGTTCTCGGCCACGATGTTCGAGGGCTTCAAATCGAGATGCAGCACGCCGGCATACCCATGCAGGTAGTGCATCGCGGAGCAGAGCTGCTGGCCGAGCACGGCGAGCTCCACGGCACGCAGCCGACGCACGGCCCGGATGAAGTGGGCCAGCGTCGCGCCAGTGAGGGTTTCGAGTATCACCACAGGGCGGGGGCGTCGTATCGTCTCGTAGCAGCGAACGATGTGCGGATGCGCCAGCCGCAGCAGGAGCTCGCCCTCGTACACGAGCGCAGCTCGGTCGGCGCGATTCCGGACGTCGGGACGCAGCGTCTTGGCGACACATCGGCATTCGCGTTCGTCGCTCCAGACGTCATACACGTCCATGGTACCGCGCCGCGCGAGTCGCGCGAGCGTGCGGTAGCCCGGCAGCTGCAGCGCACTCCGGGTCGATCTCGGGCCGATCATGCGGGCGTGACCACTCGAGTCTCCGTGTCCCCGGCGCTCGCGCTGGCAGCAGCACGAAGGTGCGGCCCCTGATGCAGCGCGTAGAGCGCGGAATAGATGCCACCGCGCGCCGCCAGCTCGGTGTGCGTGCCGCGTTCCACCACACGCCCCTCGTCGAGCACCAGAATGCTGGTCGCATCGCGCACCGTCACGAAGTTGTGCGAAATCACGATGGTGGCGCGGCCGCTCATCAGCCGCCGCAGGGGTTCCATGAGCCGCCATCCCGATTCCGTGTCCAGACCTGTGGTCGGCTCATCCAGCACCAGCACGGGCGCGTCGCGGATCATGGCGCGCGCGATAGCGACGCGCTGGCGCTGGCCTCCCGACAAGCGGCGCCCTTTCTGTCCGACCTGCGCGTCGTATCCCTCGGGTAGCGCGGCGATGAACTCGTGCGCGTCGGCGGCCTGGGCGGCGCGGACAATCGCGTCGTCGGACGCCTCCGCACGGCCATACGCGATGTTCTCGCGCACCGAGGCATCGAACACCAGCGCGTCCTGGAGCAACACCGCGATGTTCTGGCGCAGCGAGGCGAGCTGCAGATCGCGAAGGTCGTGGCCGTCGAGACGGATCGTGCCCTCGGACGGATCGTAGAATCGGAGCAGCAGCTTCGCGATCGTGGATTTGCCCGCCCCGCTGCGTCCGACCAGCGCCAGCGTCTCGCCCGGCCCCACGCGGAAGCTCACATCAGTGACCGCGGGGCGCGCGGCGTCGGGGTAGGTGAACGAGACGCGGTCGAACTCGACGATCCCGCGCGCACGCGCCAGCACGTGCGGGCGTTCCCGCTCGCGGATCGCGGGTTGCTCGTCCAGGAACTCCACTACGCGCTCCGCGGCCGCCGTGGCCGCCGACAGGCTCGTGCCGAGCCGCGCAACACCGCGCACGGGGCTGTATAGCTGCCCGACGTACGTGAAGAACACGAGCAGGCTCCCGAGCGAGATACGTCCCTCCGCGAGCGACCATGTTCCGATGGCGATGAGAACGAGGGCCCCGAGTACCTCGATCAGATTGATGAGCGGCGACATGAGCGCGCGGGCCCGGGCCGAATCCATGTGCGCGTCGAAGCTGCCGAGCGTCTGGTTCTGGAAGCGCTCGATCTCGGTCGCCTGACGATTGTATGCCTGGACCAGCGCCGCGTTGGAGAGGCTCTCTTCCGCGATGGCGCTGATGGAGCCGCTGCGTCGCCCGCGCTCGCGCGACGCGAGGCGGATCCGGGTCGAGAAGTACCTGGCCGTGAGCCAAAAGAGGGGAACGACGACGAGCGAGACGAGCGCCATCCGCCAGTCCAGGTAGAAGAGCGCCGCCGTGAAGAAGAGAATGCGGAGAACGTACGAGACTGTATTCGTGACGCCTGAGAGCACGAACTGCTCGATGGACGCGATGTCACCCGTCAGGCGCGACATCACGTCACCGAGCCGGCGGCGCTCGAAAAAGCCGAGCGAGAGACCCTGGAGGTGAGTGAAGAACGCCGTGCGCAGTCCAACCAGGAAACGGCCGCCGACCCAGCTCGAGAGCACACGATCCGTCGCCGACACGAACCCGCCCGCAAGGCTGAGCGCGACATACGCGCCGGCGATCCACCAGAAAGGGGTGAAGTCACGCGGTACGAGCACGTCGTCCACCACAATCTTGAACAGCCATACCCGGGCGGTGTCCAACGCGGGCGCGACCGCCGCGAGGCCGAGCGTCAAGGCGACGTTTCTGCGATACGGGCGCGCGTACGGCCAGAAGCGCCGAAAGATCTGCCGTATCGTGAGCGCCGGGGCGGCACCGATGAGTGGCGCGCTCTCCGACGCAAGTGCCGGCGACCGAAATAGAAAAGCGAGCAGGTGGCGCAGGGCCGGGCGGGAGTGAGGGTCGGAAAAAGGATGGCGACAAGACACGGGGCCCCATTGTGGCGGGGCCCCGTGTCGTGTCACCCACGCACTGCTTAGGTGTTACCGCCTTTGCTGTGCGAGTTCGAGTTGCTGTTCGAGTTCGAGTTCGAGTTCGAGTTTGAACGCGAACGCGAGCGCGAACGCGAACGCGTGCCCCGTCCCCCACCACCACCTCCGATTGCCGGCACTACTTTGCGGAACAGCATGATGCTCCCCCTTCCGATGGTGACCACGCCCGCCGTGGCCGATGCGTCCGGCACTGTGCCGGGATAACTGCGGGAAGCACGGGGGCAAAATATGTACCGATGGCGTAACAGGAATTCAACGATGCGCAGAGCATTTCGAGCCTGATCTGCTCGCATTGTTTCGATCCGGTTGGTGGTCTACAATGATCCACAGCGTAGCGTCCGTCCTTCCCGGCGCACCCCTTCTCCTAGGGCACCACCCTGCCCCAGATCGCCGGATCTTCCGGACCAAGCCGTCAGAAGGCAAGTTTGTACACGCCTAACGCACGGATGCTGTGGACCAGTCGCCACAGTAGTGGGGCATCCGTGGCCCACACTTCCCCCCCGGCCGGACCGGCGGACCGAAAAGTGTATGTCGCGGTATCGCGGCGAAGAGGCGCACGGGATGCCGCCGCGACCAGCACGGCTTCACGATACGTGACCGGCAGAGTCGGTTTGCCACGCCCTAGGTCAATGGCGGACGCACTCCGACTACCGCGCGCGTGCTGCTCTCGTCGTCACCTGTACCGGCGATGGGACGAAAGACGAACTTCAGGTCGCCGAAGCGCAGCTCGGTTGGTCCGGTCAAGCGGCGCTCACCGTTGATCCGCTCGCCGTCAACGTACGTCCCATTCGTCGAGCCGAGATCGAGCACAACCCAGCCATTGCCTCGCCGCGTCAGTGTGGCGTGGGACCCCGACACACTCGTATCCCGCAGGCGGACCTCGTTATGCTCGGCACGTCCAATGTGGGCGACGGGACGCTCGATCCGGATAATGTTTCCCTTCTGAGCGCCCGCGGTCAGGATTTCCAGCGTCGCGAGCAAGCTGGCCTTGGCTGGCGCCGCCCCAACGGGTGCGTGAACGCTGGGCGCACCGGGAGTCGGGGCGGTCTGCGCTGTCGCCTGTGCAGCCTCACGTGCCACCCCAATGGTATCGGGGCGATCCGCGTCAAACTGGAATTCTTCCGTGCCAATGCGAATCACATCGCCGATGCCCAGGCTGTACTCACCATCGATGCGTCGTCCATTGACGTACGTCCCATTCTCGCTCTGGTCCCTGACTACGTAGCCACGCAGAGTAGTGGTAATGATCGCGTGGCGCCGGGAAGCGCCCTTGCCCGTGATGACGAGGTCGGAGGTCGGATCCCGTCCTATCACCAGGCCCTGCGCGGGAACACCGACGACCGTACCGTCCCGCATAACGAGCCGCCCGCCCGAGTCGGACGGTGCGTCAGACTGCGCGAGGCCGGCGAGCTGCGCGTACGGATCGTCCTCCACCCCTTGTATGGATGCCGTACTGCCACTCTCTCGAATATCGCCAAACGTGATCTCGTGCTGCTCGATCGCGATTCTCGATCCGTGCGAAAGCAGTCGCGGTTCCTCACTCACCTCGGCGCCATCGAGTCTGACGACATGGCCGCCAATGCGCCTGATGATCGCCGTCCGATCCGGCAACACCGAGATCACCGCTGCAAGTGGTATCCGCGCGAGCTGTGGGATGTGCAGCGTCTCATCGCCCGTTCCTCCGATGGGAGTATCACCGATCGGGAGTGCGAACCGTTCGGTTCCAATGACGATGTAAGGCATGACGTAGGGAGGATGTGTGGACCTCGTACATACGCAGGATTCTGCCCAGCACGCGACTGGCGACCTGTACCGACGACCGAGGCGCCTTTGGGGTGACCATTGCCGCCGCCTGACCGTCATCAACTGGGCAGGCTCGCCTGGCCCCCAGCCGTTCGGTAGATCGTCTCCCATTTCAATCATGCCTCTCATGGCAACCACGACCCCCACCGTCCCGCTATCCTCGGCCCGCGAGACGAAGCCCCCCTCGGCAACAAGCATTGCGACTGGCCTCTGGAAAGGACGTTCTCCTGCGGCGGCTTCAGATGCCGTCTGGGTGCCGCTGATTTCCGGGGTCTTGATCGTGGTCGCTGGTGCGCTGAGCCTCGCGACGGGTAAACCTCTGCTCTTCGCCGCCCTGGGGCCGACCGCCATCATGATCGCGGCGTCGCCCGGTCACACGACCACGCGCTTCCACAATGTCGTCGTCGGGCATGTGATCGCATTCGTCTGCGCCTGGCTGGCGATTCTTCTGCTCGGTGCGGGCAAGGCTCCGTCGCTGCTCAGCGGCCAATCGATTCCCGTCGTGCGTGTGTGGGCGAGTGCTCTCGCCGTCGCTGTCACCGTGTTGGTGCAACCGTCGCTGCGCGCCTATCATCCGCCCGCGGCAGCCACTGCCCTTCTCGTCACACTCGGCGTGTACCGCACCAACTGGCAGACTGCCGTGAGCATGCTGGCGGGAGTGATCACGATCGCGTTGCTCGGTGAGTGGTTTCAGCGAGTTCGCTTGGCGGAACGCCGCGCCAGCCGCTAGCGGGGATGGCAACCCGGCAGGTGCGGCCTCGCCGAGGCCCGCACATCGTCGTCTCTCCATCGCCCGTGGTCGCTGACGCATGAGCACGACCTCGAGTCCGGCTGACATCGATGCAGTGAGGGCGGCGCTCGGAGCGGACTACGACATCCTCGAAGAGCTCGGGCGCGGCGGCATGGCCATCGTGTACCGTGCTCGTGAGCGCGATCTCGATCGCGAAGTGGCGATCAAGGTTCTGCCCGCCCAGTTCGCATTCGACGAGAGCTTCGTCGAGCGCTTTCAGCGCGAAGGACGCATCGCCGCCCAGCTGGAGCATCCGCACGTTGTGCCGATTCATCGAGTGGGCCGCTCCGGCCATGTCGTGTACTTCGCGATGAAGCTCCTGCGCGGACAGTCGTTGTCGGAGCGCTTGCGCGAAAAGGGGCGCCTTCCCACCGCGGAAGTTCGGCGCATGCTGCTGGAAACGGCGAGCGCGCTGGGCTATGCCGCGAAGCGAGGGGTCGTTCATCGCGACATCAAGCCGGACAACATCATGCTTGATGAAGATGGCCGGTGCGTGGTGACAGATTTCGGAATCGCCCGATCGGCCGCGCAGTCGAAGCTCACGGCCACGGGGATGTCCGTCGGCACGCCACGCTACATGAGTCCCGAGCAGGCGCGCGCGTCATCCCTCGATGGCCGGAGCGACATCTACTCCCTCGGGGTGGTGGGGTACGAATGCCTCGTCGGAACGACGCCCTTTGACGGGGAGGATGCGTTCGCGATCCTCATGGCGCACATCAACGATCCCCTCCCGCGCCCCGCGCTGGTCACGGATGAAGAGCGAGCGATTTTCCAGGTCATCGAGCGGATGCTCGCAAAGAATCCTCAGCAGCGCTTCCAGAGCGCCGATGAGGTCGTTGCAGCCCTGCTGTCACCTGGGTCGCCGAGCGGTATGGCGCCAGATCGTCCCGCCTTCGCGACGTCGCCAACGATCGTCTCCTCTGGCATGGGTACTGAGAGCTCTGACCCGTCGCTCGACTCACAGGATTCCAGTGGCCCTCAGGCGTCGGCGGCGCTCGACCGTGCCCTGGATGTCGGCCTCGACTTGTTGCGGCAGCAGCGACCGAAACTGGAAGCCGGATTGCGTGCACTGAAATCCCAGCGGCCACGAGTGGACGCTGGGCTTGCAACCGGTCGGACCGCGCTGTCCGCTCAGATTCCGCGTCTGGTCGCACTGCGTAGCGCGATTGCCGACCGCAGCCGCGATGCGCGCGCCTACGTGTCTGGCCGGAGCCGCAGATTCTGGGGTACGAGCATCGCGGCGTCCATGGCTGTGGTGGTTCTGTACTATGGAATTCATTTCGCCACGAAGCACCGGTCGCAGTGCCCCGCCGTCGCCTCCACGGCGGGCCCTGCTCCAGCGGGGGGCCCGGACACGGGGCTCCTGGGGACCGCTGTCGCCCAGCCATTCTCGATACTGCTCGAGGCGGTCAAAGCGCGGAAGCCGGGACAGAATGTGGAGTTGTACTACGACGTGTGCGGGCTGGAACGCGGGGCCGGATACACCACCGACGTACGCGTCTCACGCAACGAGTCGGGACTGCGGCGAATTCTCGGTGGTTCGAGCCAGCCTGTCACGCTGAGCTTCGACGCGCGGGCAGGCGGACCCGCGGCACGACATCACGAGACGATCGATTTCTCGGATATGCCGCCCGGATCCTACTCGCTCGCCCTCACGGTGACCGACGCGGGTGGCCGGCGGCGCGAAAAAACCGCGCACTTCCAGGTGCTGAACCCGTAGCTGGTGCGCGACGGGGTGACGCAGGCCATGTGATCTGTATCACATTGCGAAGCAGCAATATTCGCCATTGTTGCCGGCACGTATTCTGCCCCTTGGTGCGCGTCGGTGACTGTTCCGACGTCGGACGCTTGAGCCATTTACGTGGAGGAGTAAAGATGGTGAATCCACGTTCCAACCGCGCTTCCGTGCTATCCGTGCTGTCCGTCGCGGTCATGACCGCCGTGGCGGTATCGTGCGGCGATTCCACGGGCCTCGAAGCGCGCTCGCGAGTAAGCCTTTCTGTTGCTTCCCCACGCGCGTCATCCGCCGCGACCGCGGGAACCGTCAGCGCTGCGGACGCTACGTTCACCGCCCTCCCCATCATTCGCGGCAACGGCCACGTTCTCGACCTGCAGCACGCCGATCTGACGCTGGCCGACGTACGACTCGACCGTCGCGACGGCGGGCACGATGAGGATACGGACTCCGATGGCCGGCACCGCAACGACGCGGTTTTCCACAACGGCCCTCTCACGATCGCAATCCCGCTTGATGGCGGGATCGTGACGCTGGTGGACGGCAACCTGCCGTTCGGCACGTACGATGAGCTCGAAGCCGACCTCGAGTTTCTGCGTCTGCGCGGCACCTACGACGGGCAACCGTTCGACGTGACCATTGCAATCGATCGCGAGTTGGCATTGAAGCTTCGCCCGCCGCTGGTTGTTGACGCCGAGCACGCCCGTGGGAACGTGACGCTCAACGTCGACATCGCCCATTGTTTCCGCGACGCGAGCGGCACGCCGATCGATCCACGGCGTTTCAGTCAGAATGCGGCACTTCGTAACGCCGTCCGGGATTGCGTTGCTCGCGGGCTACGGGCCTTCGAGGACCACGATCGCGACGCCGACGACGAAGACAGCGACACCGACAGCGATAGCGATAGCGACAGCGACAGCGATAGCGATAGCGATAGCGACAGCAACACCTGAGCGACGCAAACCCATGCGGAACGGGGCGGGGCCACTATAGTGGCTCCGCCCCGCTGCTTACCCAGGCGAGAACTCACTGCTCCGCAATCACCACATCCGCGACAATGTCGTCGCCCCGCGACGAACCGGTGTCTTCCGGCTCGCCGTCCCGTCTGCGGTTCGGGCCGAATGAGTACACAACCACTCGGCGCATCCCCCCTGCCGGTCTCACCGTCTTGATCCAGTAGGCCGTCCCCCACGGATCCACGGCGTAGCGGCGACGTGCGGCAGCATCAGTTTGTGCACGACCGGAGCAGAGCACTGCCCGATAGCGCGGCGTGTGATCGAGATCCACGTAGCCATCCTCGGCGGCGGTCCAGATACGCTTGTGCATCGTGCCGCCACCCAGCTGAGAACGCGCCTCGTCGCTCACGATATCCATGAGAAGCGCGCGGGTCTCGGCACGCGCACACGGAACGCCCGCTGACTCGTCGCGCGCGCCGCGCGCGGAGAATCCGGTGAGGGCGAATGACGCGGCCAACGCCGTAGCGATACTCCCCCAGAAAAGCATTTGCGTCGGTCCGGCCGACGCCAGGAAGAGCAGCGCCGCGAGACTCTCGACCCACTCACCGGTGAAGTCAACCGGGTACCAGACCAGGAGCCCGATGCAGGCGAGGAACCACGGTGCTAATCGGAGCTCGGGAGACGAAACGCCCAGCCGGTGCAGCAGCCCTCGTCCCCAGTGGGTTCGAACCACCAACGGAAGGAGCACTCCATAACCGAACAGCGCGAGCGCGAGCACCCATTTCGGCTTGCCGAAAACGTCCGCGAAGTTGTGAAGATTCAACTCCTGCTGCGTGTTGTGCGCCAGGAACTGCGATGGGGGGATGAAGCCGAGCAGACGCTGCCCCCAACTGATTTCCTCCCCGGCAACGAACAGGCAGAAGAGACCCACCAGACCATCAAAAGCCCTGCGCAGCCGGATGGCGCGATACAACCGCAGGACGCTGGCGATCGCGAAGACCAGGGCCGTCCACCATTCGACCGCGCGGTCCTCCTGCATCGCCGCGGCGTACCGGTCGGGGGCACGGTACGCAAAGAGCAGCATGGCGAGGATCCAGATCCCCGCCACCAGGTGAAAGAAAGGCGACACGGTGGACCCCATCGAGTCGGGGCCCACCGTGTTCACCCGTTCCAGTGCTGTCGTGCGATGCTCGGTCAGCATGGCGATGTTGCCGCACTGACGCCGCCGACCGCCTGGCTATTGGCCACGCATGATCGTGCCCAGGACCTCGGGAAGCGAGGGCGGAATGCGACGTGGAGAGGCAATGCGGTCGTCACATCTGCCATCCCGGTTGCGATCGACGCACGTCTCCGTTCTCCTCCGGCTGCGGGAGCGATCGGCCCTGTCGCGGCCGACGGGATAGTAATCGCACCGGCGATCCCGGTCCACGTCCACGCAGGTATCCCGATCCCGGGCGCCATCGCGGCGACCTCGCGAGCGGCGATCGCTGTCTTCCGAGTCGGAGTCCGAGTCGGAGTCCGAGTCGGAGTCGGAATCCGCCTCGTTGTTACGGTGCTTGCGTGTGTTCCGTTCGTCGGATCGCGCGCGCCTGTCCTGGTTGTCACGGTCGAAAATGACACGCGCGTTCGCTGGACGACGCCGCACGGCGGTGGCGCAATCCATTGGCCCGGGTTGCTGGGCGGCTGGTACGCCGTCGATCACGATACGGCACCAACGTGCAGCCGGGCGCGCGGCATCCTTTGCGATCGAGCGGTCGCGGGCCTGTGCGGCGAGCGGGTTGGTCGAGAACAGCATCAGTGCGAGGACGGCAACCAGATGAATGCGCATCGTTGAGACTCCGTTAATGGGGGTGCAGGTACCGTCACATGAGGCACGGAGGAGACCGCGGCCGACGCCATGGTATGCGTGCGCTAACGCGTTGGTGCGCAGACAATTGAGTCTCTGTGACGGGGCTCACATTCGCGGGGCCTGTCCCTGCGGCGGACACCCCGATGTGTCTCTGGTGAGACGTCGAGACTTGCGATGTATCGCGACAATGGTCAGCCCATGCGACCCTGACAATCGGCGCGCTGCTTGCGTGACGCAGTTGGCACCACCCTTTGCGACGAGGTATGACACCGTGCGAAATACGATCCTGATAGCCGGGCTGCTGGCGCTCCTCGCCAGTTGCGGCGACACGGAGCGGGCGGCCGACGCGGCGCGTGACGCCAATGAAGACGTCGCCGCACAGGCGAAGGACGTGCGCGAGGCCGAAGCGAAGCTCGAAGAGGAAGAAGGCGAGTTGCTCGAGGCGCAGGCGACGGCCGACACCAAAGCGGCGAAACTGGAGCGTACGGTGTCCGAGGACACCGCCGCGCGCCGCAAGCCATAAGGAGAACACGATGATCTCGATGCTGTTGCTCGCGGCGGTGCTCGGCACTGCCCCCCTGCCTGACGATTCCAGGATCGCACCGATTAGCGACGCCGTCGCTGTCGATGAGATCACGATGCCGCAGCAAAAGCAGCGCGGCCGCCGGGATGACAAGGACACCGACAAGGACAACAAGGACACCGACAAGGACAACAAGGAC
>JANNOC010000743.1:0-3144 GCA_031398865.1 Gemmatimonadota bacterium
GCTCTTCGCGCGCGTCGCCGCCGGACGGAAGCTCGCCAAGTATGATCCGCAACGCATTGGCGCGCCCCTCGAAGTCCTTCGTGCCGGCACCGAATCCACTGCGACGCGGGACGTACGACGCCGGCGGCGGACCGCTGGACAGGACGCGCACGAGCGCGGCCCCGGTCGGCGTGACAAGCTCGCCAGACCCTTCGGGGCCGGGACGCACCACGTGTCCCTCCAACAGCTTGAGCGTGGCGGGCGCGGGCACGGGGAGCAGGCCATGGGCGGCACGCACAATGCCATCGCCTAACGACACAGGCCCCGTGAAAACCTGCTCGACGCCGAGGACGTCCAATCCCCAGATCGCGCCGACGACATCGAGAATGGCGTCGACCGCCCCCACTTCGTGCAGATGCACCGATTCGGCGGCGACACCGTGAATCTCGCCTTCCGCAGCCGCGATCGCATCGAAGGCCGCGTTCGCACGATCGCGCACCGCCGGCGGGGCGTCGCTCTGCGCGACCAGCCGGCGAATCTCCCGCACGTGCCGCCCATGGGGTTGCGGCGGAATGTCGAAGTCGACTTTGCGGCAGGCGAGATCGCCGCGGCGGACGGTCTGCACGCGCACGCCAATGCCGTCGAGTCCGAGACGCGCAGGAAGCGCGGTCAGCCATGCGGGATCGAGTCCGACGTCAATAAGGGCGCCGAGCGTCATGTCGCCCGAAATGCCACTGAAAGGATCGAAGATGGCGATGCGCACGGGCACGATCGGCAGCGGGTTGAGAGAGTGGGTGAACTGAGTGTAGCGCGACGGTACTGCCCCGCGCCACAGTGATCGTGCGCCGGAGCAGGGCGGTCAGGTTTCGCAGCCTAGCGATAGGACAGGCCGCTGCCGGTGTTGAATACGACGATTTCGCTCTCGGGCGAGAGCTGCCCGCCGCGCGCGAGCTGGGCGGCGACGCCGAGCGCGCAACCGCCTTCGGGGGCGGCATCGATGCCGCTCGCGGTGGCGAGCATGGCCGTTGCGCGGCGAATGTCGCTCTCCTCGAGTGTCGCCGCCAATCCGTGGCTCTCGGCGAGTGCACGCAGAATGAGGCGGTCGCCAAGCGGCGCAGGCACGCGCAATCCGCTGGCGTGCGTTTCCGGATTCAACCACGGCGTTGCACGGTCCGCTCCCGCCTGGTGCGCGCGTACGATCGGCGCACATCCCGCGGCCTGCGCGACCACCATGCGCGGCAGAGGCGCATCCTTCGCGATCCAACCCGCGCGCTGCATCTCGCCGAAGACCTTCCACATCCCGATCAGCCCCGTCCCGCCGCCCGTGGGATATACGATGGCATCCGGCAGACGCCACCCGAGCTGCTCGGCGAGCTCGAGGCCCATAGTCTTCTTCCCCTCGATGCGATACGGCTCGCGCAGCGTCGAAACGTCGAACCAGCCGTGCTCGGCCGCATACGCGCGCGCGGCCTTGCCGGCGTCACCGATGTGGCCGGGCAGCAAGTGAACGTCCGCACCCAGTGCGCGCATGGTACCGACCAGAGGCGCAGGCGTGGAATCGGGAGCGTACACGCGCACCGGAATGCCCGCCGCTGCTCCATACGCGGCGAGCGCGGCGCCCGCGTTGCCGGCGGTCGGCACGACCAGACCTGCGACGGCGTGGGCGCGCGCGCGCGTCACCGCCGTGCTCATGCCGCGGGCCTTGAAAGAGCCAGTGGGATTGAGCGCCTCGTCCTTGACCCACAGGCGACGCACTCCAATCTCGCGCGCCAGTGCCGGCAGCTCCAGCAGCGGCGTGCCGCCTTCGCCAAGGGTGACGGGACTTTCGTCGTCCTCGAGCGGGAGAACGGCCGCGTAGCGCCACATGTCCCACCGCGGCGGCAATGAATCACGCGAGGGATAGGCGCTCTCGTATCGCACGAGATACGGCTGCGCGCACTCCGGGCACGTCGTCGCGGGCGCGTCGCCGCGTTCGGTGTGCGTGCACGACGAGCAGATGAGCTGCCAGCGGCTCATGGGCTGTCGTGCCGTGAAGAAGTTGCCGGCTGCTCGGTCGGCATGCCTGACGCCGCGGCGTCCGGGGATTCGGGCTGCAGCACGGCTGCCGCCTCGGAGCCAGCGGCGGGGACGGGCTCGGACAGCGCCGCCGCCGAGACGCCGGCGGCACTGGGATCGCCGCGCGCTAATGCCTCGAGAATCCGGCGAGCGCTGTCCGCGGAAAAACCGCGCAGCTGCGCAATGGCGTCCAGTCCCGCGGCGCGGACGCCGTCCACGCTGCCGAATGCGCGAAGAAGTTCTGTCCGCCTCGAAGGACCGACCCCCGGAATGCGCAGCAGCTCCGACGTCAGCGTCCGCATCGATCGACGCTTGCGCTGGAACGTCACGGCAAAGCGATGCGCCTCGTCGCGCGCCTGCTGCAGCAACCGCAACGCGGGTGACCGTCGCGGCAACCGCAACGACTCGCCGCGCCCCACCACGAAAATCTCCTCGTCCCGCTTTGCCAGGCTGATGAGCTGCACATCGCCCAACCCCAGCTCCGTCAGCGCGGTGTGCGCGCTGCTGAGCTGGCCCTTCCCCCCGTCGATGACGATGAGATCCGGAAGCGGCTTTTCTTCGTCACGACGCCGTGTGAAATAGCGCTGCACCACCTCGCGCATCGCCGCGAAGTCGTCGATGCCGTCCACCGTCTGCACTTTGAATTTGCGGTACTCCGCGCGGTGCGGGCGTCCGTTCTGAAACCAGACACACGACGCGACCGTGTCGGTGCCCTGCGCATGCGAGATATCGAAGCATACGAGGCTCCGCGGGACGCGGCGAAGTCCAAGCTGGCGCTGCAACTCGTACACGGGATCGCCAGCGCGCTCCTGTGTCTCGTCGCTCGACAGTTTGACTTCCTCGAGCAGATGCCGCGCGTTCTGCACTGCGAGCTCCAGCAGCTCGCGCCGCGGGCCACGCTGCGGCATGAGGACCTTGGTATTCGAGAGTGACTGCTCGAACAGCTCCCGGTCATCGAAGTCGAACGGTACGAGCAGCTCGGCCGCGCGCTCGTCGAACGTGAGGTACGTGTGTGCCAGATACGCCGCGAGCACGGCGGCGTCCGTCTCGCCTTCCACGTGATCCAGAAAGTGGTGCTCCCGCGCGAGCATCTTCCCCGCGCGGATGCGC
>JANNOC010000209.1:0-5118 GCA_031398865.1 Gemmatimonadota bacterium
CGGATCGCCGGCGCGTCGAGAGCTCTGGTGCTTGGCATGGTGCTGGCCTGCACGGAATCAGCGGGGCCTGCGTCGCTGGAGATCCCTCCGCTCGTCTTTGTGTCGGGCCTGGCTGGTAATGCTGAGCTCTATCGCCTCCGCGGCGACACGCTCACGCGCCTGACTACGAACACTTTCGCCGAGAGCGACCCGCATAGCGCCGCGGGGCGGCTGGCCTTTGTGTCCAACCGCGATGGAAACCCCGAGGTCTACCTCGCGGATCTGGAAGCCCAATCCCCGCGGCGCCTCACAACGGACCAGGCCACCGACGGCGAGCCGGCCATCGCACCCGCCGGCAACGTTGTCGCGTTCGTGAGCATGCGAAGCGGTACGCCACGCATCTGGCTCGTTGATGTGCTCGGCGCGAGTCCGGCACCTCTTCAAACCGGCTCGGCGAGCTTCGTCCCCGAGCGGGCCCCCGCGTGGAACCCGTCTGGTGAACGTATCGCCTTCACGTCAGTGAGTACGGGCACTTCGCAGGTCTTTGTTGTTTCGGCGGCCGGCGGCACGCCGACACAGCTCACGCACGAAAGCGGTGGGGCCTTCGATCCCGTGTGGGCACCCGGGGGCGAGTTCGTGCTGTACTCGACTTCTCTCGGTACGCAGCCGGTTCGCCGAGTCCCGGCCGGCGGCGGTGACGCGACGACCTTCGCCGAGGACGCGCGTGGTCTCACCATCTCGGACTGCATTGCCGCGGTCTGCTTGGCGGTGGCCGGCCCCCCCGGGGCCGAAGCGGACATCCTCATGCTCGACCGTACGAACGGCACTCGGCGCCTCACCGTCGCTGGAGTGGCTGGCGGTCGGCAGCCGAGTTTTCTCCGCCGGTGATATTCTCGGGCAGGACTATCCTCTCCAAGGCTGTTCGGCGCGGCGCCTGACCTCCAGTGTGAGATAGCATGGGCCCGGGCATGGCGCGTCGCGCAAGGGATGACGGCTCCATCGGCGCCCGGATCGCCCACGTTCTTGCAGGATCCTGGCGCGCCTCCGCACCGATGCTCTCCCATCCAGCGCAGGCGCTTGGCGGTTGCGAAGAGCGCTTGCTCGGTACCGGCTGCGGGGCTCTCGTGTGGTGGCGTGTTTCCGATGCTGCCTGGCGCGCGTCCCGAGACGCGGCACCCTTCGCGCACGCATACCGGCTCCACTCGCTGCAGGCCCGACTGCACGAGCATCATCTTGCCCGTGCGGTTCGATGCCTTCGATCGTGTGGCGTCGAACCGATCCTCGCGAAGGGATGGTCCATCGCCAGGCGCTATCCCGAGTCGGGTCTTCGCCCGCACGGCGACATCGACCTGTGTGTGGCACCGGATCAGTACGCGTCCGCGCTCATCGCGCTCGGCGACACCCAGGCGCAGCCGAACAGCCAGGCAATACGCGCGACATTGGGCGTGGATCTGCATTCCCCCTTCCCCGACCTCGGCGACCGTCCGTTCGAGGAGCTGTATGGCCGCTCGCGGATCTGCTCGTTAGGCGACACACCAGTCCGCGTGCTGAGTGGCGAGGACGAGCTGCGGCTGCTGTGTCTGCATTTCCTGCGGCACGGCGCGTGGCGACCGATATGGTTGTGCGACATCGGTCTTCTTCTGGAGTCGCTGCCGCACGACTTCGATTGGGATGTCTGTCTCCGAGGGCGCGCCCGCCACGTTGAGCAGATCGCCTGCGCGGTGGGCCTCGCCGCGGCGCTGCTCCGGGCAGTGCTCCCGAATTCACCGCTCGCGCGCCGGGCGAAACCGCCGCCGCGATGGTTGGAGAACGCGGTGCTCGAGCAGTGGAGTAAACGATACGAGCGATACACCGGCGCGCCCCTGGCGCATTATCTGGCAACGCGGAGGGGCATCATGCCGGCGCTGCGGCGCCGGTGGCCGAATGCCATCGAAGCGACCGTCAGCGTTGGCGGCCCGTTCAACGAAGCTCCGCGATTGCCCTTCCAGATCGCTGACTGCCTGCGCCGGGCCTGGCGAATGGCTGCGCTAACAGCTCCGGCGTGAGCGTTGAGCGGGACTTGCCTCGGCCCCCGTGTTGCTGCACGTCACCGCGGCGTAACCCTGTCGTCACACGTCGCCGAGCGTCCTGCCGCGCTCGCTGGCACGACGCGATGGTTGTGTGTGGCCACGGAGTCGAGCTCACCGCAGCCTCGATCAGGCTTCCGACGGCGGCGCACCGATGCGTCCGCGACGTCATCGCATCGTGTCTTGCCGCGCCGGGACCACGACTCCATTTTTAGGCGTCGCGCGACTGGTATTCCAGGCAGCCGGCGCTCGCAGTACGCTCACATTTCAGGGGAACCCAACATGTCGCACTTACGTTGGTTGAGCAGACTCTCCATGGCGGTGGCACTCGCGGGATGTGCGGCGACACAGCTCGCGGCGCAGGGCACTACCACCGGGGCCATCACGGGCGTTGTCACCGGCGAGCAAGGACAGCTGCTCGAAGCCGCGCAGGTGCAGGTGCTGAGCACCACGACCGGATTTTCCACGGGTGGTGTGACACGCGCGAACGGCCTGTTTTTCGTGCAGGGACTCGAGGTCGGCGGCCCGTACACGGTGACGGTGCGCCGCATCGGCTTCTCCCCCGCCGAGCGCACCAACGTGTACGTCTCCCTGGCCCAGGCCACACGCGTGGACGTGCAGTTGGCGACACGAGCCGTGGAGCTCTCCGGCGTGACGGTCGTGGGTGCCACGACCTCCGAAGATTTCAGCCCAACACGCCAGGGTGTAAGCACTACGGTTACCGATTCCCTGATTTCACGGCTCCCTGCCCTGGGCCGCGACTTCACCGACATGGTGAAGCTCGCGCCGCAGGTCGCGCAGCCGACGACGGACGGACCCAGCGCCGGCGGCGTGTACAACCGGCTCAACAACTTCACCATTGACGGCGCGAATCAGAACGACCGCTTCAACCTCGGCTCGTCGGAAGGCTCCCCCGGAAGCGCGTCGGGTGGACGGCTCATCTCGATTGACGCCGTGAAGGAATTCCAGGTTCTGATGAGCCCGACCGATGTCCGGCAGGGCAACTTCGGCGGCATGCTGGTGAACGCGGTGACGAAGGCCGGCACCAACGAGTGGCACGGCGGGATCGGTTATACGCGTCGCAGCCCTCGTCTCGACTTCCTCGGTCTCAATCCCAAGCTGGCCGCCGGTGAGCCGTTCATTCAGAACGGCGACCTGCAGGTCCGCAACTACAGCTTCCAGCTCAGCGGCCCCCTCATCAGGGACCGGCTGCATTTCTACATCGCGCCCGAGTGGCAGGATCGCTCGGCGCCGTCTGCCGGTCCATATCTCAACCAGACCAGCGGCAACCAGGGCGTGATTCACGCCGATAGCATCGCGCGCATTCGCCGGGCCCTGGCGGGCGACTTCGAAGTCGGTGAAGGCGGCATCATCAGGAACGAGAACCCCACCAGAAATATCTTCGGCCGCATCGACTATCAGCTCAACAACAGTTCCCGGCTGGTGCTGCGGCAACTTTGGAATACGGCGGAGAGCGACGCCTTCTCGCGCAACACGTTCGGATTCAATTCCTCCGTCACCGTTCAGAACTCCGGCTTCCGGTTGACGTCGAACGCTTTTAAGGGACAGAACACCAACAACTCGACCGCGGCGCAGATCTTCACCAACTTCGCGAACGGCGCGTCCAACGAGTTCCTCGCGGGCTACAACACGATCCGCGACGTGCGCATCGTCCCTGTATCCGCGCCGGAAATCAGCGTCGGCGTGAGGACGCTGACGGGCGCGGCGGGCGTCGTGACTGTCGGCACGGAGCAATTCTCGCCCGGCAACGATCTCAAGCAGAAGATTCTCGAGATCTCCAACAATTATTCGCTGCCGCTCGGCGCCCACACGGTTACCATCGGCGGCCGCTTCGAGCAGACCGACATCTTCAACAATTTCGCGCAGCGCTCGTTCGGCGTATATCGCTTTGCCACCATCGCGCAGCTGGAAGCGCGCACGCCGATCAACTACTCGCTCGGATACGACAACGGCGGTGGGATCGCAGCCGAGTTCGCGACGCAGCAGTACAGCGTGTACGCGCAGGACCAGTGGGCATGGTCGCGCAACTTTACACTGAGCTTCGGTCTCCGAGCGGATGTACCACGCTTCCTCGATAAACCGGCCTTCAACGATTCACTCGCGGCACGCTTCCCGGAAATCAGCACCTCAGACGTTCCCAAGACGCGAGTGCTCTTCTCGCCGCGCCTCGGCTTCAACTGGGATACGCGTGGTGACCAGACATTCCAGTTGCGCGGCAACGTCGGAATCTTTACCGGGCCGCCGCCGTTCATCATGATCGGCAACAGCTTCGCCAACACC
The DNA here is from genome assembly GCA_031398865.1 of Gemmatimonadota bacterium. Lineage (GTDB taxonomy): Bacteria > Gemmatimonadota > Gemmatimonadetes > Gemmatimonadales > Gemmatimonadaceae > JANNOC01. The sequence goes on from JANNOC010000209.1 coordinate 4,347, forward strand.
GGACTCGGACTCGTTACGCTGCTTTGTAGCACACCCGCACTGACACCGGCGTTCACCACGGATGTCAACGCGCTTCCGCGCTCGTGCAGAGGCCAGCCTGAGCCTCCACCCGGCCGGGCGGGCACCGCAGGGCTCAACGTAACCGATCCCGATTTCAAATATCCGCAGAACTTCACGGGAACGTTGGGCTTCGATACCAGGCTGCCGTACGATTTCATTTTCACCGCCGAGGGTTTGTACCGGAAGGCAATCAACGGCCTGATGGTCCACGACATCAATCTGAAAGGACCGCGGATTGTCAACGGCGTTCCCTACCGCGACAAGGATGGTCGCATTCTTTACGCCGACACCATTCTGGCAAACGGCAACATCGCGAACGACAGCCAAAAAGTGGTGCCGAGGCTGCGTGGCGTGGCGCTGGGAGAAGGAATCATTCAGGTATCCAACCAGAACGCAGACTACAACTACACGCTCACGGGCCAGCTCAAGCGGCGCTTCGGATTCGGCTTGGACATGACCGGTGCGTACACCTACATGCAGTCCAAGGACGTGATGAGCCTCACCTCCGATCGCGCGATTTCCAATTGGCGCTTCGGGCGGACCTACGCCGGCCTCGAGTCGGATGAGACGGCGACCACGTCCTACTTCCAGCGGCCGCACCGCGTTCTGCTCGTCAGCGCATACACCTTTCCATGGAAATCCACGGGACTGTCGATGTATTACGAGGGGATGTCCGGGACGCCGTTCACGTACACCGTGGTCGGCGATCTCA
>JANNOC010000758.1:0-4353 GCA_031398865.1 Gemmatimonadota bacterium
TCCGCGCGAATCTCGCGGATGTGCTCGTGCACGACGTAGAAGTTGTCGAGCAGCCACTCGCCCGCGGGGCTGATATCCACTTCGCGATCAGCCGCGTTCGACAGCGCCTCTTCCGCGTCTTCGAGCACACGGTCGGTTTCATGCAGGCGGCGCAGGAGCGGCCCCATCCCGCGACGACGCTCGGGCGGCATGAGCCGCTGGCCGCGCGCGACGGCGCGCGCCTGTTCGGCGAGCCGCTCCGCGCCGAGGAGCTCGCCGCGAATGGGACCAACGATTGGCTCGTCAGCGGCGCGCGGACGGCGGCGCAACAGCCGATCGAAAAATCCCGGTTTGTCCAGAGGGGGAATTACCGTTGCCACGATAGGAAACCTCTCGTGGCACAAGATACTTGGCGGGGCGGAGTGATGCGTGAAGGCAAGCCAGTTGTGCCACGCGTCACAGTATCGCGGTCCCCTCCTTGCTTAATCATTCCGAGTGAGCCGCCTGCCGGAGGTCGTGATTCATGATCCTACCTGATGAAGTGATTCGCGACGCCCTGATGCGCAGTGACATCCGTGTGTTCGATCTGCTCGTGCGCGACCTAGGAACCGTGCTCGCGGTGTGGGGCTTGGTGGACAGCGACTCTGCCCGGCGACGCGCCGAGCGCGCGATCCGCTCCGTCATGCCGAAAAGCATCGCCTTTCATTTGACGCCGGTCCACGCGCCGCGCCTCACGCCGCTGACCTCCGGACGCAGTCATGCGGATTCGGCTGAGACGTACACGGTACAGCGCGGCGAGACGCTGCAGGACATCGCGCGCAAGGTCTACGCGGATCCCGACAAGTGGACGCTCATTCGCGACGCGAACCGCGCACGGCTGCCCGATCCCGCGTGCATCCGGCAGGGCACAATGCTGCTCGTGCCCTGGGACTGATCGCGTCGCTCAGATCTTCTTGCCGGCGGCGAGCGCGTCGGCATCCGCGCGAGGCAGCTTCGGACGCATGCCCTGCAGCGCCCGGACGACGACGTCGCTGATGAGATAGTCCCGCGCCGTCTTCTTGTTCGCCGGTACCACGTACCAGGGCGCCCACGTCGTGCTGCATCTGCGGAGCATCTCCTCGTACGCCTCCGTGTAGGAATCCCAGAGTTTGCGATCGTCGATGTCCCCCGTCCGGAACTTCCAGTTCTTCTCTGGATCGGCGAGCCGTTCGCGCAGCCGCGTGGCCTGCTCGTCACGGGAAATATGCAGGAAGAACTTGAGAATGGTCACACCGTTCTCCGTCAACATCCGCTCGAAGCCGTTGATCAGCTCGAAGCGCGTGCGCCACGTGGACGCCGGTACCAGCTTGCGCACGCGCACGGCGAGTACGTCCTCGTAATGCGAGCGGTTGAAGATCCCGACGATGCCGTACGGGGGGACGCGCGCATGCACGCGCCAGAGGAAGTCATGGCGCTGCTCAAGATGCGTGGGAGCCTTGAAGCTGGTGACTTCCGACCCTTCGGGGCTCACGGCGGAGAACACGCGACGAATCGTACTGTCCTTACCGCACGTGTCCCTGCCCTGCAGCACGATCAGCACCGCCTGCTTGTCCTCGGCGTACAGACGGTTCTGTAGCGCGGTGATGCGCTTGCGCAGCTTCTTTATCCGTTGCTTGAGTTCGCCGCGGCCGGGAAGGTTCTCCGGTTCCTCCGCCGCCGCATCGTCGAGCGGGGGTGCGTTTCCGGGGCGGACAGGCCGGAGCACGGTGCGGGCGCGAGCGGATGATGACGCGGAATCGGCCATACGTTGCGTGGGAGAGACAAACGACTGACGCGCGCTGAGAGATGCGCACCCGGCGACACGAGGCAAGAGACGCGCCCGGTCTCGCGGACGATGCTGCGCCTCTCGGTTGCGCGGCCATGGTAGTCGCCGTATGCTCGCCGCTCGTGTTCGACCGCCCGCGTCGCGCGCCGGAACTCCCATCTCATGTGGCTTCTCCCCCTGCTCTCGCCGATCACGCGCTTTGCGGCCGGCGTGTACTACCGGCTGTACCTCTCCGGCGAGCCCGTCCCGCGCGAGGGGCCGCTGCTACTCGTGGCGAACCATCCCAATTCCCTGCTGGATCCGGCGCTCGTGGCGGCGGCCGCGCATCGGCCCATCCGTTTTCTCGCGAAGGCTCCCTTGCTGCGCCATCCGCTGGTCGGCTGGATTGTGCGCGGTGCCGGTTCGATCCCCGTGTATCGGCGAAGCGACGACCCAGGACTCATGGCCCGAAACGAGGAGATGTTCCGAGAGGCGCACGCGGCGCTGGCCACCGGGTCGGCGCTCGCGCTGTTCCCGGAAGGATTGAGTCATAACGAGCCCGCGCTCGCCCCGCTGAAGACGGGAGCCGCGCGCATCGCGCTGGGTGCGGCAACCCTCCTCGGTCGCGCATTTCCGATCGTTCCGGCGGGGCTCAGTTTTCGGGAGAAGGATATCTTTCGCTCCGAGGCCGCGGTCGTCGTCGGCCGCGCGCTGGACTGGGCGGACCTGGCGCACCGCGGGGCGGCTGACGCTGACGCCGTGCGCGAGCTCACCGGGCGGATCGACGCGGCGCTGCGCGACGTCACTATCAATCTGGAACAATGGGAAGACGCGCCGCTCGTGCTGGTCGCCGAGGCGGTGCACGCGGTGGAACAGGGCATCGCACCGAATGCCGCCGGTCATGTGGAGCGGCTGCGCGACACCGCGCAGATGCTCGCACAGTTGCGGCACGCCGGCGATCCGCGGTGGGAACCGCTCGCCACGGATGTCGCGACACACGGACGGCGACTGGCGCAGCTCCGGCTGCAGCCTGCCGACCTGCACGAACGCACAGATCTCGGCACGGCGACACGCTGGGCTCTCAGACGAGTGCCGTTTGTTGGTCTCCCGGCAATTCTCATCGCGGTGGCGGGAACGATCGTGTTCTGTGTGCCGTACGCGTTGACGGATCTGATCGCGGGCCGTGGGGACCTCGGGCGCGACGCGCGCTCGACGCACAAATTCCTGATCGGCGCGCTCGTCAACATCCTCTGGATCGTGCTCGTTGCGGCCGTGGCCGGTTCCGTCGCTGGGCCGCTGGCCGGTCTGGCGGCGCTCGTCAGCCTTCCACCGCTCGGGTTTGCCGCGCTTGCGATCCGCGAGCGGTGGCATGGCGCGCGAGGGGATGCGCGTCGATTTCTGCTCCTGCGCAGCCGTCGGGAGCTCGTGGCCGCGCTGCGCCTTCAGCAGCGCGACCTGGCCTCGCGCCTGGAAGAGATCCGTCTCACCCTGCGCGAATCTGGGGACCGTTAGGCAGCCGCAAGAGTTGTGCGGCACGGTGCCAGTACGTTTCATCGAGTCCGAGCGTGCGCTTGATGGCCATGTCCCGTTCCAGCCAGTTTCCCTCACGCAACGCGCGCAGGGAGGCGCTCCAGCCGATCGTGCGGGGAGAAGGAACCGGCACCACGGGCCAGTCGCTGCCGTGCACAAGCTTCGCGCGGACGGTGTCGTTGCCGAGGAGGCGCGGATACGCGTAGCACCGCGTCGGGAGATTCAACGCCGCGGTGTCGCCGTAGAAATGCTCATGCTCCTGAGCGAGCCGCATGAACTGCGCGACGTGACAGGACTCGCCGGGAAACGAGCGCGTCCCACAGTGCGCGGCGATGACGGTGACTCCTCGCTGCACAGCGGGGAGGAGCAGTGTGGGGTCCGCCACCGCGGCGTTGACCGTCGGCAATGTGCGTTCCCATCCGGTGTGGCTCAGGAGTGGAACACCGTAATGCGCGAGCACGTCGTACAATGGGAAGCAGCGCGGGTCAGCCGGACTGAAGCCCTGAGTGATCGGCAGCCACTTCATGAGCACCGCGCCCCTCGCGATGCACCGTTCCAGCTCGGCCACCGCATCGCGGCGGTACGGGTGAACCGAGGCGCCGAACAACACGCGCGGATGCCGCGCCGCGAGTTCCATCACGTAGTCGTTCGTGACGTACAGATGCGTGTTCGCCACGTCCAGTCGCCCCTCGACGTCGTACACGGCATCGAACGCGAGCGCGACCACAGCATCCAATGCCGTCGTTCCGTTCAGGCTGTCGACGAGACGCGTGACGACGGCGCGCTCAGTGCCCTCATCCGTCCCAACCATGCCGAGGCGCCACCGCATGAAGTGAAAGGGAAGACTATTGAGCAACCGCGGCGACATTGCGCCATGCCCTGGAACGAAGGCCGAGACGTGCACGTGACAATCAATGATCATGTTGAGAGGCCGCGAGTTCGATTGTCGGGCGATGCGCACACGGATACCGGCGCGGGCGACGAAAGCCGCCGAACAAGATACGGCTCAGCGAGCCTGCCTGGGGCCTGCCGCGGAGTCAGCGAACAGGCGGCGCAGCAGG
>JANNOC010000029.1:0-7856 GCA_031398865.1 Gemmatimonadota bacterium
GCCAGCGCGATGGCCTGATCGTCGAGCGGCCCCGCGCGGCGGCAGACCTCGCTCAGCTCGTCATAGGCCGCAGCCACGGCGGGATATCGCGCCTCGAATCGCTTCCAGCTGCGCGGTGTTTTCTTCTCGCAGGTGGCCACGCCGTTACGACGCACAATTGTGGGAGACATGCTGCGCCTCATATAAATCCAGACACTGCGGGCAAAGTCCGCGATCGATGCTCCACGACGGATACTCGCGCTCAATCAGCGATCGGGCCGCGGCGGTCAGGCGTTCCGGATGCCGATCGAGTGAGGCGACCGGGAACCGGCAAAGGGGACAACGGCCGGTGCCGCCGCGATGGTCGCCGAGCGGTCCAGGGGGGTTGAGTGCAAAGGCCGCCACCGCCTGGTGGGTCGGCACGATTCGGTCGAACCACTCGTCGAAGGCACGGCCCGCGTGGTCGCCGAGCATGGAAAACGTTGCGGCGAATTCACGACAGCGTGCGGCGCGGGCGTTCGGATGAGCCAGACCAACGCGGGCGAGACGACCGTCGATCGTCGAATCCCAGAGAACGCGGTAGCGATCCCGCGCGATGTTGTCGGCCGACGGCCCGTCGTCGGACGGCGGCAGGATTCGCTCGTAGCCAAACGCCGGGTCGAGCATGTCGGCCACGTGCATCAGCTCGTGACGGAGAAGTGCGCGCAGCGGCTCCGCGTCGAGCAACAGCGACGGCCGAAGCCTGAGCGCCAGTAATGGCTGACGCCGGCCTGCGGCGTCCGGGAGTGCGCGATCGAATAGATCGGCGCCTTCCTCCTGGCGCGTCAAGGCGCGCAGCACGCGAACCTGAGCCACGCGCCCGGACAACTCTGCGCGCTCCTCGATCGCCTCCTCGACGGGGCGGTGAAGGCCCAGGCGCACAAACCATCTGAGGTGAGCCTCGCGGAAGGCCGCATCGCGCCGCTCCGGATCCGCGATGTCATACACGGCGTTCCGCTCCCGCCGAAATCCATGAATCGCGTCGCCCGGCACCGTTCGCTCGGCCAGCAACACCGCTTCCTCAACGAGATCGGGCGCGTACGTCGTGTCGATCATGGGTGTCGCTGAATCTGAATGAGATCCTCGGCCGAGCCGCACATCATCGGCGTGTCGTCGACCAGATCCGGGCGCACCAGCAGACCGGCCGGGCCGCCTTCGACCCCGGCGCGTGCGCAGACGGCATCGAGGAACCGAAGGAAGATCGATCCGAACGCGCCGTAAAACATCCCAACACCGTCGGCCGCAAGCGACGTGCCGAATGCGCGGCCGAAATGCCCAAGGTGGTCGCGCAGGAAGGTACGTTCGGCCTGCGCCGTCACGTCCAGCGTCTCCTGGTCGCCTTCGCCTTCGAGATCCATCGCCAGAAGCCTCGCCTGCTTGCGATTCAGGAACTCCAGGAACTCGCATTCACATGCGACATGATCCAGTCGAGCTTCGGACGCCGATGGCGGGGTGAGACCGAAGGCGAGGTAATACCCGGCGATGTCGGCGAGTTGGTGAGGCTGCTGGAACTTGTTGTCGTCGCCGAACTCAGTTTCGCAGGCGCACACCAATCCGCGGGTGGTGTGACCGAAGACCCGCCAATATTGACCCGCCAGCGCGTCAACGTCGCCGACGGGCACGGCCGTCAACGGCCGCACCGCCGCTTCCAGGGCACCGGCCCCTTCCGGCGCTGGCGCTTCCAGGCATCGCAAGGCCTCGACGAACAGCGAAAAGCCGTCAAAGGCGCCCATGTCGCGAAGCCGATCACGGGTCGGCTCTTGAAAGGCGAACGAACACGTCCGGTAGACAACGGCCTTCGCGAGCGCCTCGTTCATGCGGGTGACGGGATCGAGCATGGTTGATCCTCAAATCGAATTCGCGTGCTTGTTCGGGCGAATGTGCACCGGTTCCTCGACCGTCGTCCGGAAGAGCTCCTGGCCCCGCTTGCCGAAGGCGATCACCGTATCGTTGAAGAGCTCGACCTTCCTGCCGTGCAGCGAGCCTTCGTAAATCTTGGGGCCTTCCTGGATCTCGTACTTATAGATGATGCGGTTCGACCGCCTGAACAACTGGAGCACCGCGAGCAGCTCGCGGCTCGGGTTCGCGTAGCTGTCGATCGCGTGGTCGACGCCTGGTCCAAACATCTGCGTCAGATAGGGCCGCGCCACCCATCGTGGAGGAATGTAGTAGCCGTTGGGTTGCGTCCCGAACTGCGGATACAGGGGCAAGGCCACTTTGGCCACATGGACCATGTAGTAGAGCGGGTTGTAGCGATCCTCGGCCCACGTGCCGTCCTCCGCCACCTGCACCAGCCCCTGCATGCGGATCTGCCCGATACAGGCCGCCATGCAGCGTGTTTCCATCGGCTCGCCCTCGCTTTCCGGGTCGGTGCCCTCGACTCTCGGATAGCATCCGATGCACTTCTCGCTCGTCCGGGTGTTTCCCCGGTACATCGTTTTCTTGTAGGGACACGCTTCGACGCACTTGCGGTAGCCACGGCACTCGGCCTGATCGAGGAGGACGATGCCGTCCTCGGGCCGCTTGTAGATCGCGTTACGAGGACACGCCGCCAGGCAGGCCGGATAAGAGCAGTGATTGCAGATGCGGGCTAGGTAGAAGAACCAGGTGTTGTGGACTGGAAGCTGCTCACCGGTAGGGTGGAGCTTGTCGCGTACGCCGGGCTTGCCAAGCGGATTGTCCTCGTAGATGTTCGGAGAATTCCATTCCTCGTCTGTCGGAAGGTACCCAAGCACACGCGAGCTGTCGGGGCTGAGCGCGCGATCGGCGGCCTCGAAAATCGTCTGTCCCTCGAACTTCCCGTAAGGGGCCGATCGGTTATCGGCCGCGACGCCGCCCCACACCTGACCGTCGGGATTCGCCTGTTCGAGCAGCCCGAGGATCTTGGCATCCCACCACTGTGGGTAACCGCCGTACGGCTTCGTTTCGACATTGGCCCACCACATGTGCTCCTGGCCCTTGCTGAAGGTCCATGTCGACTTGCACGCCATCGTGCAGCTCTGGCACGCGATGCAGCGGTTGATGTTGAAGACAAACGCGAACTGCCGAGACGGGTAGCGCGCGTCGTACGGATAGCTCATGTCGCGGCCGAGCTGCCAGTTTTTCACGGTCGCCATCGTCAACTCCTCGACCGAATCAGCCGAAGCGGCTTGATTTCGATCTCGTTGTCCGGCATGTCAGTCACCACGCACCGCACACGGCCCCAGACGCTCAGGCTGTCGTCGACAATGCGCGCGATGTCGTCCTTGCCGAGCAGCTGCCATGCCTGGTGCGCCCCCGCATAGAACGGGTTCTGGAACAGCGCCAGAATCTGCGCGCGCGTATGCCCGAGCTGCGCGAACTCGTCGGCGAATGCCTCGGCCATTTCCCGTGTCACACCCTCATCCCCAGGCAGCTCGATACCGACGAGCTCCTGCGGGTCCTCCGGGTCTGGATCGTCGTAGGGCATGTCAGCCTCTCTTTTTTATGAAGTCGCCGGCGAGATATCGCTTCATCGCCTCGCTCTCGTTGTCTGGTGAATAGCCGGTCGTGGCCGGGGCCCAGATGCCTTTGCCGCCCATGCCGCCGTCCTCGGCTTTGGTCACCCGCACGAGCGTCTCCTTCGGCACCGTATTGACGGCGTGGTTGTCGGCCTCACCGCCGAAGATGAACGACATCGCCGCTTTGGCTTTATGGAAGAGCGTGTCGGTCTGGTGCATCGGCATGTGCCAGTTGCGCGTGATCGACTGCTGCGACCCGTACCGGAGGTTCGCCTGATAGCCCGTGTTGGCCGACAACGCGCGGCCGTCGGGTCGCGTCTCGTGCGCCTTCACGCTCTTCTCGGTCGCGATGAACGGCGCGTGTTTCATCATGACGATGTTGTAGGGGTACGCCCGGTTGTACGTGGCGCGCAGCATGCACCGCGCCACGCGGTAGAACGGATCGCTGGGTTTGGCCCCCATGTACGGGCGATCGGCGGGATTCGCGTCGATGTAGACGTAATCGCCGTCGTTGATGCCCAGATCGCGCGCCGCCTGCGGGTTGATGTGCATCTGGTGCTCCCCGACGCACGGGGCGCGCTTGTCGAGGCGGTACGGATCGCCGAAGTTCGAGTCGTAGAGCATGTGCCAGTCGACGTTCGACCAGCCCGAATGCACGCGGTGGCGCGTCTTGGGCGTCAGGCAGTAGAACTGAAATCCCTTTTCCCACAGGAAATTCTTGGTGACCCGCGCCTGCGCCCACGGCATCTTGACGTTGCGGATCGTGCGATCGTCCCAGTGCTCGGCGGTCCGCGGGATCCCGTAGTCCTCTGGACGGATGTACGGGTTCGCGCTGACGATGACGTTGGGCAGATACGGGGTCGCCTCGGGCCCTTCGCGATGCACGATGAAGTTCTCGCCGTACTCGATGGCCTCCGGCACGTCGGCGTACGCATGCAGCCGGCCGGTGTCGGTGTGGAACGGCTCGCTGTCGTGCACCTGCTCGTAGAACGGAATGCGCGGGTAGGTGCGGAAGTTCAGCAGGGCGCCTCCCGGAGGGCCGTACTTGCCGCTCATGATGTCGGAGACCGTATAGCCGATCGTCGTGGTGGACGTGTCGAGCAGTCGTTGCAGGTACACGTCACGCCTGCCCTCGTGCTCGAACTTGAACATCTCGACAAAGCGCTGGTCGCCGGTCACCTCAGCCATGGCCCTGCCGATGCCGGCCAGAATGGCGAGATCGTCCTTGCTGTCGAAGACCGGCGGGATGCCGCCTTTCCATACCTGCAGGAAGGGATTCGAGCAGCTCGCGGTCACTTCCAGTCCCTCGAATTCCATCCACGAGTTCGCCGGCAGCGCGAGATCGGCGTACTCGATCGACGCGGTCATCTGGATGTCCATCGAGACGATCATCTCGATGTTCGGGTTGACGTTCTTGATCATCTCGTAGGCGTGCTTGGCGTTGTTGATCAGATTCACGTTGTTGAAGATCAACGCCTTCGTGGGGGTGGGCATGTGCGTGGCGCCGGTGAAGTTCTTGCGGCCGAACTTCGGCGTCTGCACGATGAGCGCCTTGTCGCCGTGGTTCCAGTACGCAGGTTCTTCATCTTTGGTGTAGGCGTGCGCGTGGACGTCCTTGCCCGGCGCGGCGGGGTCGAGTGTGAGGTGAAATGGATCTTCAGCCACCCACCCCTTGAAGCCGGGGCCCGTCCAGGCCGACCCCTGAAACAGCGCCGCCTTGTAATTGCCCGCCCACGTGTGACAGCCGGCCCCCGGCTTGCCGATGTTGCCGGTCAACATCAACGGCAGATAGGCCGCGCGATTCATCTCGGTCGCGTGGAACCAGTGATTGATGCCTTCCCCCTGATGGATGGCGGCAGGCGCAATCGTGGCGAGGTCCTGCGCGAGCTGCTCGATGAGCGCCTTTGGCGCGCGCGTGATCTCGGCCACGGTATCGAGGTCGTAATCCTTCAAGTGGATCTCGTACAACGTCCACAGCGTCGCGCACTCTACCGTCCGCCCGTCGGCGAGCTTGATCGGGAATCGTCCGGCGAGCGCGGGCTCGATGCCTCTCGTCGCCATGGCGTCGCCGATATCCTCGCGCGTGACGGCGACCGGCGCATTCTTCTTGGCGTCCCAGACGACGAAGTCGCCGAGCCGGGCGTGCTGTTCGAGCGTGAGTCCCTGGATCTTCATCGACGGGCCGTCGGGCCCGAGTGTCGTCTTGTAGCCGGGGAACACCTCATGGGCGCGCAGCCGCTTCAGCGTGTCGGTGCGGACGAGCAACGGGAAGTCGGTGAACTTCTTGATGAAATTCTCGTCGTACTGCTTCTTGTCGATCATCAGACGCGTGATGCCCAGAAATAATGCGGCGTCGGTCTGCGGCCGGATCGGAATCCAGTAGTCGGCCTTTGTGGAGGGCGGGCCGTACTCGGGGGCGATGACGACGATCTTTCCGCCGCGCTCCATGCACTCGATGAACCAGTGCGAGTCGGTCAGCTTGTTCTCGACCAGGTTCTTGCCATCCATCACGATCAGCTTTGAGAACCGCAGGTCGTTGAAGTCGCAGTCGGAGGCCTGCAAGCCGTGCACCCACGGATGCCCCGGGGCCTGATCGCCGTGCCAGGTGTAGTTCGAGAAGTTGCGGCCGGCGAGCGCCTGCTCGGGCTGCACACCACGGATCTTGACATCGAGCAGCGCCATTGAGTTATTCAGACGGTACATGCCGTACTTGCCCAGCACGCCAAGCAAGCCCATCCCACCGCGCATCTTGAACGTGCGCGTGCCGGCCCCACCTGTCTCGCGCACCATCTCGGGCTGATAGCCTTGCGCGAGCAGCCGCTTGGTGCCCTCGTCTCCGCTGTATCGCCGTGCAATCGCGTCCAGCGCGCGGGCGATGTTCGAGAAGGCGTCCTCCCAGGAGATCTGGATGAACTCGTCGTCTCCGCGGCGGCTGAAGTAGTACTTGTCCTTGTTCTCCGGTGTCAGCTCGGGGAATCCCGCATCGGCCCAGGCCTTCCATCCCCGGCGCACGATCGGATGGCGCAGGCGGTACGGCCCGTAGAGCACGCGGTGGAACGTGTAGCCCTTGGCGCACTGACGCGGGTTCCAGTTGATCGTCGCGTGGTTGCCGTAGAGGTCGGCGTACTTTTGATAGTCGTAGGTGGCGCCGCTTCGCACGACAATGCCGTTGCGAACGTACGCGCGGATGCGGCAGGCATGTGTGTCGTTGGGCGAACACACCCAGTCGAACGTGGAATCGTAGCGATACTGATCGTGATAGATCTTTTCCCAGTCTCGCAGCATCCTCCTCGCGAGAGGATTCCCGTCGTCGGCCGGCCTGAATAGACGGCAGCCGGCGTCAAGCCCTGTCAGCGACAGGGCAGCCCCGGCTCCGAGACATTTCAGGAAGCGTCGGCGTGCGATATCGGCGTGTTCGGCAGTCTCTCGAGTGTCCTTCACGGCGCGCTCCTTTACTTCTCCAGCACCAGTTCCTGCCAGATCGTGACCGACTTCTTCCCGTCGCGGTCCCCGGCGCTGCCGTTCCACACGGCGAAAGCCACCGGTACGCGTCCGCCGGGCGATAGGTCGACTTCGCGGGACGGCACGGACAGCGCCCGCGTAAACTGCACCCGATACGACCCGGTCATGTGGTCGCCGTTGGCCACCACCGACTGCGAGGCGCGCGGATGAGCCTTGAGCGTGCCAAATCCCTGCGCCGTCAGATTTTCGGCGGCGCTGTGACGCGTCGGATCCGCGACGATGTTGCCGGCGCCCCACGCGGTGACAAAGCTCGGATCGGACTGGAGCGTCAACGCGTTCCGCGTCGGCTGCTCGAGCGGGGACTTGGACGGGTTGGGGTAGGAATCGATGCCGATGTTGGGATAGATCTTGTCGAGCTCCTGAAACACCGGCTCCATGTCGGCCTGCCGTTCCGCCTTCCACATCCAGATGTTCACCGGTGCGCCCGGCTGGCCCATGGCGAAGAACGGGGGATCGGGCGCAAGCGCGAATTCCACCGCGACACTGTCGCGAAAATCCTGGGGCCGAATCGCGGTTGCGTCGCGCGTGTTGTCTTCCCACTTCAGGAGTATCGCAAGGGTTTTCCCGTCGTGCACCGCTCGCACCGTGATTTCTTCGGGACGATCGGTGCGCCACCACAGCGGCATCATGTGAAGGTTGACGGCCGGCGTGTTGCGCCACACGCCCGAATCGGGATGTGTCGGCAGCTGCGGCACCCGCGTGGCCACGATCCTGAATTGCTTCATCTCGGCCTTCGCGCGCTGCGCATCGCTCGAGAGCGATCGGACGAAATGCACGAGGTGCCACCCGTCGATGCCTTGCAGGTAGCCGCTCTGTGGCATCGGCGATCCGGGCAAG
>JANNOC010000036.1:0-3295 GCA_031398865.1 Gemmatimonadota bacterium
GCGCATCACCCGATACGAAGCGTCCGTTTACGTAGTTCTGGACGGCGGGGTACTTCATGAGGCGGGGAGTGGAGGAGCGGGACTGAAGAAGCGGGACTGACGGCCTCTCACCTCTTGCCCTAAGCTGAGCCTCGGTGCCACGTTACCGATGCGGGAGCCCGGTCGCGGCCTCGCTCCTCAGTCCCGCTGTTCCAGTCCCGCTCCTCCACTCCCCGCCTCATGAAGTACCCCGCCGTCCAGAACTACGTAAACGGACGCTTCGTATCGGGTGATGCGCAGTTGCTCGATGTGTACGATCCGAGCACCGGGGGCGTCATCTCGCGTGTGCCGCTGTCTGACCGCGCCGCGCTGGACGACGCCGTCACTGCCGCGCAGACGGCCGCGCCCGGGTGGGCCGCGATGCCCATCAAGGAGCGCGTTCAGGTTTTCTACAAGTACAAGCAACTGCTGGAGAGGCATACCTCCGAGCTCGCGGCGCTGGTGACGGAAGAGAACGGAAAAGTGGCGAGCGAAGCGACCGCGGAGGTGCTGAAATCCATTGAGCTGACCGAGTTCGCCTGCTCGCTCCCACAGATCGCCGCGGGAGAGGTGCTGGAGGTGAGCCGCGGCGTCGAATGCCGGGTGGAACGCTATCCCGTCGGGGTCGTCGCGTCGATCACGCCGTTCAATTTCCCGAACATGGTGCCGAACTGGACGGTGCCTAACGCGATCGCGCTCGGGAATTGTCTGGTGCTCAAGCCGTCGGAGCTCGTGCCGCTGAGCGCCGGCCGCATCGCGGAGCTGCTACATGAGGCCGGGCTGCCGAACGGGGTCTTCCAGGTGGTGCACGGCGGCCAGGACGTCGTGGAAGCGATCTGCGATCATCCGGATCTCGCGGCCGTGAGCTTTGTGGGATCCACCAAGGTCGCGAAGATCGTGTACCGGCGCGCCACCGCAAACCTCAAGCGCTGCCTCGCCCTCGGCGGCGCGAAGAATCACCTCATCGTCATGCCCGACGCGGATCTCGAGATGACGTCGAGCAACGTGGTCGCCTCCATGTCCGGCTGCGCGGGGCAGCGCTGCATGGCCGCGTCCGTGATGCTGGCGGTCGCGCAGACGGATCACATCATCCGGCGGATGGTGGAGCACGTGAAGGCCGTCGTCCCTGGCAAGAATCTCGGCCCGGTCATCTCGCGGGCCGCGCTGGAGCGCATCGAGCGCTACATCGACGAGGCGGAAGCCGCGGGTGCGAAAGTGCTGGTGGATGGGCGCAAGACCATCGTGGCCGGGCGAGAGCAGGGGTATTACATCGGACCGACCATCATCGACCACGTGACGCCCGACATGAAGATCGCGCAGGAAGAAGTGTTCGGCCCCGTGCTCGTCATCGTGCGCGCGTCGGACCTGGACGAAGCGATCGAGGTGGAGAATGCATCCCCCTACGGAAACGCGGCGTCGGTCTTCACCGAGAGCGGTTCCGTGGCCCGGCACGTCATGGAGCGCGCGAGCGCCGGCATGGTGGGAGTGAATGTTGGCGTCCCCGTGCCGCGCGAGCCGTTCTCGTTCGGGGGCTGGAACGACTCCAAGTTCGGTGTCGGCGATATTACGGGTCGCGGATCGCTGGAGTTCTGGACGCAATCCAAGAAGATGACGACGAAATGGAACCGCGAAGCCGGTGTGAACTGGATGTCCTGATCGCCGAGGCAGCATGACGCGGCGTGGAGACATTTCTTTCGAGAGGTAGCAGCCATGGCGGATCGATCGGTCGACTTCACCGGGATTCACTTCGAGAATCCATTTCTGCTCTCCTCGGCGCCCCCCAACCGAGTCGGAGAGCAACATCCTGCGGGCGTTCGAGAGCGGATGGGGCGGCGTTGTCACCAAGACCATCGGCCTGCATCCGGTGGTGAATGTGGTCGGCGCGAAGGCCAAGTTCCTGCGCGCGGCCGCCGACACGCCGGAGATCACGATGAAGAAGCGGCCCGGCATGGCGCTGCACTCGTCGTGGAACTGGGAACTGATCTCCGACAAACCGCTGGACTGGTGGATTCCGCGCATCCGGCGCATCAAGGACGCGTATCCCAATCGCGTGCTGATCGCGTCCATCATGGCCGGCTCCGGCAACGACAAGGAGCTGAACAACTGGGCGATGCTGGCGCAAGCGTGTCAGGATGCGGGAGCGGACGGCCTGGAGCTCAACTTCTCGTGTCCGCACATGGACCGGCGCGACATGGGGTCCAACATCGGCAAGGATCAGGGGCTGTGCTCCGTGGTGACGGAGGCGGTGAAGGAAGCCGCGCGCGTCCCTGTATGGTGCAAGCTGACGCCGGCCACCGCCGACATTGTGGTCGAGGCGGGCGCGTGCTTCCGCGGCGGTGCCGATGCGATCGTGTCGTCCAACACATTCCCGTCGCTGCCGCTGATTGATCCGGCGACGCTGGACTTCGAGATCAACGTGGATGGCTACGTCTCGAGTGGCGGACTGGGCGGGCCCGCCATCCTGCCGCAGTCGCTCGCGAAGATGGCGCAGCTGACGCAGGCGTTCCCGGACAGAAGCTTTTCGGGTATTGGCGGCGTGACGGACTTCGCCCAGGCCCTCAACTATTTCCTGCTGGGCTGCGGCACCGTGCAGGTGTGCACCGCCGCGATGCTGGATCATGCGGTCGGTCCGAACGTCATCAGGAGCCTGCTGCGCGGCCTGGACGACTTCCTCGACCAACACGCCGCGGACGGCTGGCGCACCGTGGAGAACTTCCGCGGGCTACGCCGCGACCGCGTCGTCAAGCAGTCTGACATCCGTCGCCCGGACGCATCCGAATATTTCTCCGGGCACGAGGCCCCGGAGGGATACGCGCCGCCGCAAGGCGAGCCCGCGCAATCGGGCGCACGGTAGGGTCGTTCAATGACACCCTCCACGATGACGACAGCGCCCGCGCCGAGCATCACGGGCTCGATGCCTGCGACGAACCACGTGCCGCGGCCGTACGACGGGCCGTCGCGCGACGAGGTGCTCGCGATGCGGAAGACGTACTGCAACCCCGCGATCTTCACGATCTATCAGGAGCCGCTGATGATCGTCGAGGGGCACATGCAGTACGTGTACGACGAGACGGGGCGGCGGTACCTCGATCTGTTCGCGGGCATCGTTACGCTCTCCTGCGGCCACTGTCATCCCAAGGTCGTGCAGCGCATCACGGCGCAGGTGAACACGCTACAGCACGCCACCACCATCTATCTGCATCCGAACTTCCCCGCGCTCGCGAAGAAGCTCGCGTCCAAGATGCCCAAGGGGCTGGACGTGACGTACTTCACGAAC
>JANNOC010000062.1:0-1730 GCA_031398865.1 Gemmatimonadota bacterium
GTCAGCGAACAGGCGGCGCAGCAGGCGGATCTGGCCGGCGTGATACGCGTCATGCAGCGCGATACCCGACACCTCCTGTCCGAGCGTGAAGGGGGTACCGCCTCGCCGTGATCGCAGGCGACGTTCGGGCAGCGACTTTACGAGCACCAGGAGCCGATCGTGGTACCCCTGCGGGAGCGCGGCGTCCTCTACCCACCGGCGCTCCGCGGAGACCTCCGCGGAACCGCGCACGACCGCCCACCACGCGCGCGCGAGCGGCCGGGGAAACTTGGCCGTCTGATCGGGCGCCAGTCGCCGCACCACCCGATGCTTGGCATACGCGATGTGCAACGCCAGTTCCTGAATGCTGTTCCGTCCCGGTTCCGGACGCCAGCCGGCCTCGACCGCGGATACGCCTCGCAGGGCCGAGCGCACCGAGGGGCCATGCCACGCCGGGCCTCCGAACGCCTCCGAGAGCAGCCGCAACAGCTCCGTTCTGTACATGGAATCCGTGTGCATTTGTCCTCTCGCGGGCACGTCGACGCTGTGCACCTGTATGATGATTAATACTAGTGCAAGGCTAGCGTGTACACCTACACCTGTCAAGTACACGATACAGGTGTTAGCTTGCTCAACATGGCCAAGCCCGTGCGCGCGGCGTCCCGTGCCCCCCACCTGCCTTTCAAGTTCGTCGGGGGCGATCCGAGTATTGATCTCGTGAACACCGTGGATTGGACGTCCCGCGGTCCCGAGAGCGACCGGCTCGTGGACTACGATCGCCTCACGCGGTGGGCGGAGGGTGCTGGGGTCGTGCGACCGCGTACCGCCGAGCGGCTGCGTGCGCTCGCGCTCGAGCGGCCGCACAAAGCCGCGAACGCCCATGAGAAGGCCGTACGCGCTCGCTGGGTGTTGCAACAGCTTTTTGCGGCCGTTGTGGCCGGCGCACCCCTGGAGGATGCGCTCAAGCGCTTCAACAAGCTTCTCGCGACCGCGTACGAGCGGCTGCAACTCGCACCGGTCGATGAGCCCGATCGCGTTGCAGGGCGGCAGGTGCGCTGGCACTGGCGGGGCGGCAGCGAGAAGCTGGATGCGGTGCTCTGGCCAGTGCTGCGCGCGGCCGCCGAGTTGTTGGCGTCGAACGAAGCCGGGCACGTGCGTATCTGCGGCGGTGCGGATTGCGGGTGGTTGTACGTGGACCGTAGCCGCAACGGGCTGCGACGGTGGTGTCAGATGGAAACCTGCGGAACGCGCGAAAAATCCCGGCGACGCGCGCGCCGCGTTCAGGAGAGCCAATGATCAGCAGAGTGTGGCATGGCTTTACCACGGCGGCGCAGGCCGACGAGTACGAGAAATTGCTGCGTACCACGATCTTGCCGGATATTCAGGGCCGTGGCATTCCCGGCTACCGAGGCGTCTACCTCGCGCGCCGTAACGAGGGAGGTGAAACGCAGTTCATCACGGCCATGTTCTTCGATTCGATGGAGGCGGTCCGCGCCTTTGCGGGCGACTCCTACGACCTCGCCGTCGTGCCCCCGGCCGCGCGCGCGCTCCTCACGCGCTTCGATTCCCACGCGTCACACTTCGACGTTGTCGTCGCGCTGGGTGAGATGCACAGCGCCTTGGGATAGGGTGTCGAGTGGGCGGAGGGGAAGAACGAGGTGTCAGTGATCAGTAATCAGTTGGTCAGTTGGTCAGTTGGTCAGTTGGTCAGTTGGTCAGTTGGTCAGTTGGTCAGTTGGTCAGTTGGTCAG
>JANNOC010000096.1:0-3864 GCA_031398865.1 Gemmatimonadota bacterium
TCCACAAGGCGCGCCGCATCGTCGATGCGGTAGATCACTCGGTACTCTCCCACACGGAGTTGCCAAATATCTGTCGCACCGCGGAGTTTCTTACAACCAGCCGGTCGGGGCTCAGCTACCAGCGCTTCGATTCGGCCAAAAACACGCTCTGCGATCTTCGCCTCGAGATGTTCAAGCTCCTTGCGCGCCGAGCGAGTGAATACGACGGAATAGTCAGGCACTCCGCGTCCGTTTGCCTGCTCCTTGCAGTCGCCGTCTTACCGCAGACAAGCTCTCGCGTGGTTCGCGTTCGCGCGTCTTCGCGAGGGCTACATCGAATACATCCTCCCAAAGCGCACGGTTCGATCGAAGATCAATAACCACCCCGGTCTTCTTCCCCTTCCGGTCAACAAGAAATTTGACGCCGCGCATGACAATCTCCGTTGGCGATCTCTCTGAAGGTACAATGTGCGGCTGCGTGTGGCTAACGCTAAGCTCGGTTGGTCTGAAGCGGCTGGACCCCCACGGCGACGTGGTGGCAGTGTATGCCCCACGCTGGTCTTGACACCGTGCGCTGCTTCTTGAGATAGGCGCGAAGGACGCGATTGACCGCCTTCGCGTCACGGAATTCGGCCGCAACATCCGGCTCAAGAAGGACGAGGTTCGTGCCCTCGGCGAACCGGGCCGCATACTTGCCGCGAACGCCCTGACTGAAATCGTACTCGGGACGGATTTCATCCGACTCGGGCGACCGTGAAGCGGGCTTGCGCGAACGCACGGTAGATCTAGATGCCTTCTTCATGAGTTGCCCGTTCGCGACGGGATGCTAGCCGAGCGGTGATGAGTCGAATCTCGTCGCCACGCTCGGTGTGGGCGACGATGACGAGGCCGTTGCTGGTTCGATATCCCAAGGAGTAGGATCGTTCTTCAGCCTCAGAGTGATCGGGATCGGCAACAGTGAACGAGAGCGGATCCCGGAAGGCGCTTGCCGCCTCTGAGAAACTTCTGCCGTGCTTGCGCAGGTTGCCGGCAGCTTTGCGTGCGTTCCAGGAGAAGCGGAGGGCCATCGATCAACCTAGGCGATTCTCGCAATCTAGGGCATCGGCCTAACGCGTTGCGCTTCTGCTGCGGGGGCCTGCCGAAGCCGCCGCCAACCAGCTCCCTCAAACATAACCGGCGGGGGCTGAGGCGCTTAGGACCCCGGTAGCAGCAAGCGCGGGTTAGGCGGGGCGGGCTCACCTAGACCGTAACATGGAATCGACTAGGCGAAGATACTCGGCGAGCGGCGGTAGGCCGACCCGCTTGCGCCGACTGTCGACGGTCGCTGAGTCGGCAATCGGATCGAGCACCCAGCGGCCGTCCTTCAGGGAAAGCTGGGTCCCGTAGATCTGAGGACGACCGGCCTTCACTTCAACCCGGTCGGTCAGCATAGCGACTGCGCCACCGTTGAGGTCACCGCGGCGATGGGCCTGTTCTATGACTGGAAGCATCGCCCGCATGAAGGCCGTGTCGTGAACCGCGTGCTGGACGATGAGGAAGGCGGCCTCCACGCGGTCGCGGCCAACCTGCTGGGCCGTCGGCCAGCCCCACTGAGTCACATAGGCTTTGAGCCAAGCGGTATTGGCCGAGTCCGTTTGGGCCATGCGTTGCACTTGGACTGAATCCAAGGCTCCGCCGACGCCGAAGCCCCCTCTGACTGCTTGATCGGCTCGTCCACGCTCCGCAAGCTGCTGGCGGGCATCGCACAACACCGTTGCGGGGGGCTGCTCAGCCACAGGCCGACAGCTGCAGGCCAGGCTGATGAGAAAAAGAGTACAGGATCGAGGATTAAACATGACCCCTTTCCGCCACCGCCTAACGCCCAAGCTCAGCTGCAGGCGCTCCTATAATTGCCGCCGCTCGCGGCGGCGGGCTCTCCCTACATCATAGAGCCGCCGCGAGCGGCGGCTACCCTAGCGCGCCTGTCGGCTGCAGCGCCTCGTTAGGCCGCAGGTCGCGCTGGGCGCTCAGCGCGACGGTATAACGTTCGCATGCCGCCAGTACAGTCGCCAGGTATCGCCTTCCCTCCTCCAGATATTGGTGAACCGGCGGCGGATCACCTGCCCCGCGATGAGACCAGCGCTCGGCGCGTCGGTGCGCGGGACGACGGTCTCCAGCCCCATGATGATGCCGAAATCGTCGTCAATGCGGATGAACTCGATCGTCCGCTCGAACGACGCAAAATTGATGATGCCGCTGTGCACGAAGGTGTCCAGATTTCGCTGCCGTCCGACGACGACCTGATTGTTCGGCGCGTTGACGGTGAAGTGCTCGGACCACAGCG
Source organism: Gemmatimonadota bacterium (assembly GCA_031398865.1). GTDB lineage: Bacteria > Gemmatimonadota > Gemmatimonadetes > Gemmatimonadales > Gemmatimonadaceae > JANNOC01. Next base: position 2,303 of record JANNOC010000096.1, read on the forward strand.
CCTCAAGCGACGGAACGTCCCGATTCAGAGCGGCGGTTCGCTCCCGATCATCGAGAGCGCGAAGGACTTGCTCGTCAGACATGTTTGGCGCCCGGGCCATGGTCGACCGGCAGGCGACCAATAGGAACAGAACGGAAATCACGGCTTTCGTGGTCATGATTGACCTCCTCCAATGGAATCGTACCGAGCGCACCGGGTCGCCAGAAGTGATTCGCCTACGACGATGATGATCATCCGTTGCCTTAGGAATCCGAATCAAATTGAGAGCTCGTCTGTCGGCCTTGTATCTAGTTCCTTCAGCAGTTTGCACGCATTCTGATCAGGGCGCCAGCTCGATGCGGTCTGGGTGGTGAACACCGTGCGTTAGCCGGAGCGGCGTCCCTGATCATCGGTCGCGAGAGCCCGAACAGTTGCGGGGGCCGGCGGTGCGTCGAGCCCGAATTCTTACAAGGCCGGGCCAGAGCGACACTCTCTGTCGGAGGGGTCGATGCGGATCGGGATCGATGTCGCGAAAGCCGAGCTGGTGATCGCTGCGCGGCCGAGTGGGGAGCGATGGACGGTGGCCAATGATGAGCGCGGGATCCGGATGCTGGTCGACCGCCTTCAGCGCGCGAGGCCGGCGGTGATCGTCCTCGAAGCCACAGGCGGGTACGAATTGCTGTGCGTCGCGGGGCTCGCGGCGCGGCACTGCCGGTCGTGGTCGTCAACCCGCGCCAGGTGCGCGACTTCGCGAAGGCGACCGGCCAGCTCGCCAAGACCGATCTTATTGATGCCGATCTCCTGGCGCTCTTCGCTGAGCGCGTGCGTCCCGAGGTCCGCGTGCTCCCCGACGCGGACGCGCAGGAACTCGATGCGCTGCTCGGCCGGCGGCGACAGCTGCTCGAGATGCTGCAGGCCGAGAAGAATCGCTTGGGGCAGGTCTTCGGCCGGGGGAAAGCGCCCGGTGAGGAAGAGCCTCACCGGCCACATCGCTTTCCTCGAGCGCGAGCTCCGCAGGGCCGACACCGACTTGGGAGCGATGGTGCGCGAGTCGCCGGCGTGGCGGGAGCGGGACGACCTCCTGCAGAGCGTCCCGGGCGTGGGCCCGGTGCTGTCGCTCACGCTGCTCGCCGATCTGCCGGAGCTGGGCCGGCTCTCGCGGCGCGAGATCGCGAAGCTCGTCGGCGTGGCACCCCTGAGCCGCGACTCGGGCACGCTCCGCGGCCGACGCTTCGTGCAGGGCGGCCGCGCGAGTGTGCGGGCGGTGCTGTACATGGGCGCGCTCGTGGCGACCAAGCGCAATGCTGTCATCCGAGCGTTCTATCAGCGCCTGCTCACCGTCGGTAAACCGAAGAAGCTCGCACTGGTCGCCTGCATGAGGAAACTGCTCACGATCCTCAACACCATGATCCGCACCGGCCAGCGGTGGTCAATCGATCAAAGCTCGCCAGCACTTATTTCCGCTTGACTTTCCAGACAGTTGCTAACGCCTGAGTTGAGCTGCGAGCGGACAGAATCATGTGCCGCCGCAGGCGGCACGCACCATAGCCCGCTCGTCAGCTCCAACTCGTTGTTAGATGACG
>JANNOC010000323.1:0-1702 GCA_031398865.1 Gemmatimonadota bacterium
TGCCGCGCTGGGCCGGGGCACCGAAGGACGGCGTGCGAGTTCTCCCATGGCGAAACGGCGCTCTACGGCTCGCTAGTACCCTGCTGCGTCGCCCGTTAGCTTGCACTAGAAGCAATCGCCTGTCGCCGGTGACGCCGATCCGCTGCCAGTGCGGCCGAACGTCGCCGTTTTCCCTTTTTCGTGACGATGAACCTCGAGATCACCCCCAAGACTCAGGAAGGCGTCGAGCGCCGACTGCACGTGTCGGTTCCCGTGGAGACCGTCCGCGACTTCGAGGAGAAGGCGGCGCGCAGGTACGCCACCAAGGTCCGACTCCCGGGATTCCGCCCCGGCAAAGCCCCCGCCGCCATGGTGCGCAAGCGCTTTGCCGACGCGATCCGGCAGGAAGCCATCGAATCGCTCGTGCAGGAGGCGTACAAGGAGGTCGTGGAACGCGAGCAGCTGAAGCTGGCGACGCAGCCGCATGTCCACGACGTGAAGTTCAACGACGGCGAGCCGCTGACGTTCGAGTTCCACTTCGAGGTCCGGCCCACCGTGCAGTTGGCACGCGTCTCGGGCTTCCGAGTGAAGCGTCCCGAGCGGTCCGTCACCGAGGAGCAGGTTCGCGAGCAGATCGAACAGCTCCGCGACCAACGAGCCACCTGGACCCCGGTCGAGGAGCGCCCATCGCCAGGTGACATGGTCACCGTGGAGCTCTCCACGGCCGACGAGTCCGGTGCGCTTCCAGAGGGCAAGGAGTACCGCCTGCAGCTCGGCGGAGGCCAGGCGATTCCGGCGATCGAGGAGTTGATCATGGAAGCCGCCCCCGGATCGACCGTGGAGCGTCCCGTGAAGTGGCCGGATGATTTTCCCGACGAAGCACAGCGCGGCAAGACCAAGCGCTCGCGCGTCAAAGTGCTCGAGGTGAAGCGCAAGTCCGCCCCCGTCATGGACGACGCGTTCGCGCGCGAAGTCGGCGACTTCGACTCCGTCGACGCCCTCACGACCGCTGTCCGCGCCGACCTCGCGCGCTCCGCCGAGCGCGAAGCAGACGCGACACTGCGTCAGACGCTGGTGGACGAGATCATCGGCGCCAATCCCTTCGAGGTGCCGCCGAGTTGGGTGCGTCAGCTGGTGGAGGCCTATGCCAAGGCGTATCAGATCCCCGACGAGGAGCGCGGGCGTTTCGCGTCGGAGTTCCAGTCGATGGCGGAGCGCCAGGTGCGTCGCGACCTCGTCATAGACACCATCGCCGAGCGCGAAGGGCTCGAGGCCACCGAGGCGGACATCGACGGCAAGGTGGCCGAGGCGGCCGAGAAGCGCGGACTCAAGGTGGGGGAGGTATACGCGTCGCTGCAGAAGTCCGGGCGGCTCAAGGAGATCGAACGCGGCCTCACCGAAGACAAGGTGTTTGCCTGGCTGATGGAAAAGAACGTCATCGAGTAACCTCACGCTGTTCGCGGTCGTCATCCCGGTGTGCCTGGGAGGCGACGGCGTTCTGGTCACGGAACATGTCAAAAGAAGACAAAGAGCCTATGCCGACCATTTACACGCCGTATATCATCGAGCGGTCCAGCCGCGGCGAGCGGACGTATGACATCTTCTCGCGCCTGCTCATGGACCGCATCATTTTTCTTGGCACACCGATCAACGACGACGTCGCCAACATCGTCATCGCCGACGACACGCTGCCGCCGGGCGAGTTGATGTACAGATGGATGTC
>JANNOC010000134.1:0-2229 GCA_031398865.1 Gemmatimonadota bacterium
CCCTTGCCGCCAAGCACCGCCTTCATGTCGCGCGTGCCATCGGCCGCGCCGGCGCCGAAGAAGTAAACGGAGCGTGTCATGAAATCCGGGCGGAGATCAGCAGCCGCATCCGAAGCGCAGCTTGTCGGGGTCGGCGGGGGGCGGAGTGGGATAGTCGCCCGAGAAGCATGCGTGGCAGAAGCCGTTGGGACCATCAGGGACAGCGCCCAGCATTCCTTCGAGCGACAGGTAGCCTAACGTATCCACGCCGATGTGGGCCGCGATCTCCTCCACGCTCTTGTTCGCCGCGATCAGCTCGTCGCGGTTGGGGGTGTCGATGCCATAGTAGCACGGACCCGTGATGGGCGGCGAGCTGACGCGCATGTGCACCTCGCGGGCGCCGGCCGACCGCACCATGGCGACCAGGCCGCGCGTCGTGGTGCCGCGAACGATGGAGTCGTCCACCATCACGACGCGGCGTCCCTCCAGCACTTCGCGCACGGCGTTGTACTTCACCTTGACCTTCGCGTCGCGCCCCGCCTGCGACGGCTGGATGAAGGTGCGGCCGATGTAGTGATTCCGTATCAGCGCGAGCTCCAGCGGCAATCCGGATTCCTCGGCGTAGCCGAGCGCGGCGGAGTTGGACGAGTCCGGCACGCTGAAGACGAGTTCCGCCCCGGGCGCGGGCGCCTCCCGCGCCAACTGCCGCCCGAGTGCTCGGCGCGCGCGATCCACCGATCCACCGAAGATCTTGCTGTCCGGCCGGGCGAAATACACGTGCTCGAAAACGCAGCGGCGTAGCTCCTTCACCGGAAGCGGCGAGATGGATCGCACGCCGGTGGCGTCCACCGCCACGATCTCGCCGGGCGCAATCTCGCGCTCCACCGTCGCCCCGATGATGTCGAGCGCGCACGTCTCGGACGCGAAGACGACGCTGCCCGCGAGGCGGCCCATAACGAGCGGGCGCCAGCCCCGCGGATCGCGCGCGGCCAGCAGCGTCTCGCCGATCATGAGCACGACGCAGTACGCGCCCTCAACCCCCTGCAGCGCATCCGCCAGCTTGTCTTCGGGACGCTCGGCCGTGGATTTCGCGAGCCGGTGTACCAGCACCTCGGAGTCCATCGTGGATGTGAAGATGGATCCGGAATCTTCGAGCGCGTGTCGCAGCTCGGTAGCGTTGATAAGGTTGCCGTTATGCGCCAGGGCGATGTGACCGCCGCGAAAGCGCGCAAGTACGGGCTGCGCATTCTCGATGGTGGAAGAACCAGCCGTGCTGTAGCGCGTATGACCAATGGCGTTGGCGCCGCGCAGCGCCGAGAGCTCGGTCGGAGAGAAGCCCTCCGACACCAGACCCATGGTGCGCACGAGGTGCGCCTGCGCGTTCTCGTCCACCGAGACGATGCCGGCCGACTCCTGGCCACGATGCTGCAGCGAGTACAGCCCCAACTGCACGATCGCCGCGGCGTCGGGATGCCCGCGGACGCCGAATATGCCGCACATGGATTAAACGGCGGCGGACAGCGGGACCGCGCTTGCGACGACGCTGGCGGCGGAGTTCATGAGGGCGGGAATGGCATTGTAGTACGCACGCGAGAGTCGCTCGAGGCGGATATCGATCACGCGCCCGCCGAGCGTGATTCGTAGCGGCGCCTTCGCGTCGCGCACCGTGCCGATGGCGCGCGCCGGAACACCTCCCGCGTGCGCAATCGCAATGACACGCTCCGGCTCGCGCGTGGAGACGAGGACACGACCCTGCGCCTCGCCAAAGAGCAGCGCCCGCACTGGCAACGTAGTCCACGCCGAGAGATCCACGTCGGCGCCGAAGCACGCATCGCGCTGGCCGATGGCGCACTCCGCGAGCGCGACGGCCAGGCCGCCGTCGCTACAATCGTGCGCCGAGCTCACCAGCCCCGCCGTGATGCACGCGAGCAGTGCGTCGATGAGACGACGTTCCGCCTCGAGATCGCAGCGCGGCGGTGCACCCGCGCAGACGCCGTGCACGCGGGCGAGGTACTCACTGCCACCGATTTCCTCGGTAGGCTCGCCGAGCAGGACAATGGAGTCGCCCGCCGATTGGAAGTGCGAGCGAGTGACGTGTTCCAGCTGGGCAATCAATCCCACCATGCCGATGACAGGCGTGGGAAACACAGCACCCGCGGGATTCTCGTTGTACAGCGAGACATTGCCCAGCTGGAACACGTCACTCTCTCGCACTTCCAATCGGCGGGCGACTCCATTGTCCTGCTCGGC